>NZ_BAAAVI010000017.1:0-112707 GCF_039534445.1 Streptosporangium fragile
GGCTGGCGGTGCCGGGGGACGTGTCGGTGGTGGGGTTCGACGACTCGCCGCTGATCGCGTTCACCGACCCGCCGCTGACCACCGTGCGCAAACCCATCGGCGCGATGGCCTCCGCGGCGGTGGCCACCCTGCTGGAAGAGATCAACGGCGTCCGGGGCAAGCACGTGGAACTGATGTTCCAGCCCGAACTGGTCGTGCGCCGCTCGACCGGCTCCGGCCCCCTCGTGAACCGCTGACCCCGGGGCCGTCCCGGCCCCGGTCCACCGCGGGCCGGGACGGCCCCGATCAGTGCGATCATGACGGTATGAAGACTGGTCACGACGTCGTCGTCATCGGCGGCACCGGGGTCGACACCACCGTCTACGTCCCCTCGCTGCCCCTTCCCTACGCCGACACCTACGCCGTCCCCCCGGTGATCGACCGGATCGGCAACACCGGCAGCGGGGTGGCCCTGGGGTGTCACGCGCTCGGGCTGAAGGTCAAGCTCGTCGACCTGATCGGCGACGACCCGCAGGGCCGGTTCATCCGCGCCCGCTTCGAGGACAGCGGCGTCGAGACCGGCTGGGCGCTCGCCCCCCAGGGCACCCGGCGCAGCGTCCTGCTCGTCGGCCCCGACGGGCGGCGCACCTCCCTGTTCGACCCGCGCGACGCCGAAGGGGAGCGGCTGCCCAGGGAGCTGTACGTGGAGGCGGCGCGCGGCGCCCGGCACGTCCACGTGTCGCTCACCGGCTTCTCCCGGCACGTCTACCCGGATCTCGACGGCGCGTCCGTCTCCACCGACCTGCACGACTGGGACGGCGAGAACGACTTCCACCGGGACTACGCCTACTCCTCCGACCTGGTCTTCCTCTCGGCCACCGCCCTCGGCCCGCGCCGCGGGGAGGTCATGCGCGACATCCTGACCCGGGGCCGGGCCAGGGCCGTGGTCTGCACCGACGGCGCCGCGGGCTGCCACGTGCTCGACGCGGACGGGCCGCGCTCCTTCCCCGCGGCCCCGCTGCCCGGCCCGGTCGTCGACAGCAACGGCGCCGGGGACGCGTTCGTCTCCGGCGTCCTGTACGGCCTGCTCTCCGGGCGCTCCCTCGACGCGTCGATCCCCCTGGGCGCCGTGGCGGGGGCCCACGCCTGCACGTCGGCGGGCACCCACGAGAACCCGATCGACGAGGCGACCCTGCTCGACCGGGCGGCGGAGCCCCGCGGGCCCGCCTGATTACTCTGTGGCATCTCTCGTTACGGTTTGTATCTGTGGTGGTGACGGCATGGGGGTATCGGAGGAGTACGCCATCCGGACCGTCGTTCCGGCACGCATCGACAGGTTGCCCTGGTCGCGGTTCCACGCCACGATGATCGTCGAGCTCGGGGTGGCCTGAGTGCTGGACGGCATGGAAATCACGGTCGTCAGCGCCGCCCGCCCTCCAGTACCCCCGGGCTCAATGTAACGAAGTACTACTGGCCGTAGTCTTCACAGACCTGGTGCAAGGCCCTGCGCAGGACGAGTTCTGCCGCTGAGCGGTGAACCGGCTGCGGGTCGACGACGAAAACGTCCGCACGTGAGGACTCCGCCTGCTGGGCGGTCACCCGAACCGCTCCAGAGCGCGCCACAGCACACCGGGGGCCAGCCGCCGCGCGCCGTACACGGCCCGCCCGCCGGGGATGACCACGTGGTCACCTCGCTTCAGCGCTCTGTCGATGTCATCCAGGACACGGTCAGGGGTGATGGCCAGACGCGACTTCCCCCGAGCCGCGGCGCGAGCGAGGTGCTTGGACCCGCCCTCGGCCTGCTTCAGCAGCGGGGTGAGCACTGCCGTCGGGGCGACCAGCAAAACCTGCACACCACTGCCGCGGTGCTCGTGCGCGAGCGTTTCGACGAAGGTGTTCACGGCCGCCTTGCTGGCCGAGTACGCCGAGAATTTCAAGCTCGGCACATATCCGGTCAGGGAACCCAGCGCAATGATCTGCCCGAAGTCACGCTCGACCATGCTCGGCAGGACGGCCTTGATTGCGTGGACGGTGCCGGCATAGTTGACCTCCATCACCTTCAGGATGTGATCGGTGTCGACGTCGGCGACGGCACCGGCGGGCATGATGCCGGCGGAGTGGAACAGCCGGTCGACCGGGCCCCACATGTGCTCGGCCTGCTTGACCAGCGCGTCCACGCTGTCTGGGTCGGTCACGTCGGCCCGGAGCCCGATGACCCCGTCGTCGCCGGCGTACCGCCGAGTGATATCGGAGCTGACGTCGCCGGCGACGACCTTGATCCCGCGTGAGCGCATGCGCCGCACCGCAAGCTCGCCGATGCCGCTCGCCGCTCCGGTGACCACAGCTGTCCTGATCCGCGCACTCACCGCTGGATCCGCTCCCTGCGCAGCAGGAACATCAACGGCTGGCGAAGGCCGCGGATGTCCATCGCACCCATGACCGTGTTCTCGTCAATCCTCCGGAAGGCGTCATGGGCGGGTAGGCGGTCGTAACACATGGTCGCCGTCACCACGCCGCGGTGCTGCGTCATCCGCAACCGGGCCTGGGGTCTGGTGGTGGCGATCAGCGGCCGGGCCACTCCGAACAGTCTGGGGGCCACAGGCAGGCGGGCGAGCCCAGGATGACGCAGCAACACGCCAACCGGCAGGAACGAGGGGTTGATGCAAAAGAGACGGCCCTTCCCGGTAGGGAACACCAGCGGGTGCACCTCCTCGGGGCTGTCGAACCGCTTGCCGTACCAGCCGAAGGTCTCCAGCAGGCCGTCCATCGGGTGACCCGTGTTGAGCCCGCTACCTCGCCACAGGCCGAGCATCTCTTCGATGGTGACGGTCCCCAGCGAATCGAAGTACCGCAGGGCCGCGGCACCGTCCGGCCGTGTCCTGAGTTCTTCGGGAACGACTCTCCCGAACTGATCCACGCTCACGGCGTCCAGTCCTCTCTTGTGTAGCCCATCGAAATGCCTAGGTTTGCAGGAGATGGCACGCCCGGCCCTGGGCCTGGGGAGCGGCCCCAGCCCAAGCCCCGCTCGTACCGTCACCGTTTTTTGCGCCCTTTGAGAAACGAAGCGCCGACGATGCTGCCGAAGGCATGCCGTAAAAGAACCAAGCTGCCGCGCCGGCGCATCGCTGGCCGCGGTACCCCGTCGGTTCGGCGCCGGGCAACGGCACGACCGTCACAGTGGAGTCGCCGCTGTGAGTCACCTCGCCGAGGCGGAGCTCCGTCGTACGAGTTCCAGCTCGATTTTCTGCTTGGGCCGCAACGTGAGGGCTGGAAACGGCGTGGGGGATCCAGCCAGGCGCGACACGGGGCGAAACCGGCGCAGCACAGCGGCGATGATCAGGGGGGCCTTGAGATAGAAGAGGTGCTGGCCAAGGCACTGATGGGGGCCACCACTGAATGGGTAGTAGGAGTACCTGTGCCGGCGCCCCGGGGCGTCAGGCGAGAAGCGTTCCGGATCAAAGTCGAGCGGGCGGCTCCAGAACTCCTCCAGCCGGTGGGTGGCGTAGGGGCTGACAAGCACCTGCGATCCAGCCTTGATCCGCACTCCGCCGAGCTCGGTGGACTCCACAGCTCTCCGCGACCAGAGCCAGGCTGTTGGATACAGGCGGAGCAACTCCTGCAACACCATCTTCGTGTAGCGCAGCTCCGGCAAATGAGTCGCTTGGACCGGCCCGGCGCCGACCACACGGTCCACCTCGTCGATCAACCGGGCGTACACCTCGGGGTGGTTGTTGAGGACGGGCCAGAGCCAGGTCAGGGTCATAGCCGTCGTTTCCGTGGCGCCGGCGTAGATCCCGATGATGTCGTGCCTCATGTTCTCGTCCTCTTCCGGACCACTGGCGCGGGCCCGGCTCAGGGCGGAGATGACGTCGACACCTTCGTCGGGCTCGGCACGCGCCTTGAGGATCAACGGACGCACCACCTCGTCGGTCAGCCTGATCGCGTCTGCCACCGCCTTGTCGCCCGGCATCGGTACAAGGAACGGAACGAACGGCACGAGCAGGCGCAACGTCATCAATCTCGCGGCGGAGTCCAGCGCCGCGCAGAGTCGTTCTCCGTCCCTGTGAGAGATCTTGTCCCCGAACAGCACCCTGATGACGGCCATGTTGACGATTCTGGACATCTCTTCGGCGGTATCGATCGGGCGCCCGGAACCGGCCGCCCCGTCGAGTTTGCCCACGCCTTCCTCGATGGTCTTCGCCAGCCCGTCTCCGAGGGACGCGACGAACCTGCTGGTGAAGATGGGCTGCAGGATCTTGCGGCTGGTCTCCCAAGCGGACCCTTGGCCCATGATTGTCGTGCCGAAGACTCGTCGCACCGGGCGCCAGATTCCGCCCTCCCGCGCATAGTTGGAGTAGTTGCCGCGCAGGACCTGCTGGACGTGATCGGGATAGGTCACCAGGTAGGGCCGGAAGGGCCCGAAGTCGAGTCGGACGACTTGACCGCCGGTTTCGTTCGCGATCGCCGAGAGCGCGTCCAGCGGGCCGCGCGCGAGCTTCGGAACGAGGCGGTGGAAGGGCACGGTCCCGGCCTGCCGGGTGGCATTCATAGAGGTGGTCATGGAAATCTCCGCATCGGTGACGTCGAGGAGGATGCGACCTCGCCCCAGGCGGAGCGCGGTCGCGGAGAGTTGGAGGTCGTTGACCAGTTCGGCGCCGAGGGCCTCGGCGCCGCCGTTCTCGAGGGCCATCAGCAACGCTTCGCCTGCCCGGAGTGGGCAGGTTGCCCGCCGGCAGCCGCACGGGATCCGGTCGCACTCGCCGTACACGCTGGGGGCGGACAGACTGCCGTCGGCTAGGGCGAAGATCCATCCGAGCCGAGACGCCTACCCGTACGAGACGCCGAATCCAGCAGGAACAATCGGGTCTCTGCACTGATCCCGGCCGGATGTTCCGGTGTCAGATCCCTCAGGTCACGAGGCGAACGGATATCAGCCAACACGATCGTGCGCTCTTCCTTTCGGCCGCTCTGGCGGAGCAGTGCGTACACAGGCGAGGGAGCTTCCCCTCATGCCGATCCGGTTGATGCAGTCTCCGTTTAGAATCGCCAGCCGGCTTGTGAGTGGCTTGAGATGACTTGTAGCTATTTGTCGATTTTTGTAAAGAGTGAGGGTTTTCCTTCACATGGCCGCCACACCACGGCCTGATATGCGGACAAGCGGGACGATGAGTCGCCCTGGTTTCGGCGGAGACTTGATCTCTTGAGAGGGTCGAGTCCATGCCAGGTAAGTCTCCCTACCCTGCTGAGCTGCGCAGACGAGCGGTTCGGATGGTCGCCGAGGCGCGGCCGGATTACCCGACCGAGTGGGCCACGATGAACACGGTGGCCACCAAGCTCGGCATCGTCTACGTGGCCTTCGTCGTCGACGTCTACTCCCGGGCCATCGTCGGCTGGGCGGCCGGAATCGACGCCTCCATCGGCACCGTCGGCGACGCGCTCGACAACGCCCTGATGGAATCGCAGATCGGCCTGTACAAGACCGAGCTGATCAAACGCCGAGGGACCTGGCGCAGCCTGGCCGACGTCGAACTGGCCACCGCCGAATGGGCCGACTGGTTCAACGCCACCCGCCCGCACTCGGCCATCGGGCACCTGCCACCCGAGGAGTACGAGACCCTCTACTACGCTCAACACCAGCTCGACGAACCCGTCGGAATCAACCGCTGAGGTCTCCATCAAAGTCGGGGCGGTTCAGTTCTCCATGCTCCCCAGGGCGGTCGACGCGGGTGGCCTCATGCCCAGCCCGTGTGTCACGACTTACCGGTGACAGCTGTCATGGCGGGGGAGCGGCCTCCTAACCCCTGTCCCCGTCCCGGAGGGCGGCGAGCAGCTCCGCCGCCCGCGTCCGGTAGGCGGCCACGTTACGCAGCTTCACGTGCTCGTAGCCGCGGATGACATCGGGCAGCTCGGCCAGCTCCCGGACCCGCTCGGCGGTCTCCGGGCCCAGGTGCGCGAGGGCCCGGTGGACGTCGCGGGTGTACTCGGCGGCCAGTTCCCGCTCGATCCTGCGCACCGCGCCCAGGCCGAACGGGTCCAGCCGGGTGCCGCGCAGCCCGCGCATGCCGTACAGCAGGCGGAAAGCCGGATCGAACCAGGGGCCAAGGCGGATCTTGCGCTTCATGCCGAGGGCGCGCAGCACCGGCGGGTGCAGGTTGTAGGAGATCCGCGCGCCGGGGCCGAACTCGGCGGCGATCCGCGCCCGCTCGGCCGGGTCGAGGTGGAGCCGCGCCACCTCGTACTCGTCCTTGTAGGCCATCAGCCGGTGCAGCTGCCGGGCGTAGGCCTCGGTGATCGGGAAACGGCCCGCCGGCTCCCCGCCCGCCGCGCCGAGCGCCTCCCGCTCCCTGCCGAGCACCGCGCGGACCGCCTCGGCGTAGCGCGCCGCGTGGCGCGTGTTCTGGTACGCGGCCAGGTCGGGCACCCGGACCGACAGGATGCGGTGCAGCTCGGTGCCGGGCTCGGCGACCGTGCCGACCAGACGGGCCGCCTCCCGGGCCGCGGGCCGCGAGACCGGAGCCGCGGGCCGGGTCGCCCGCGCCACCGCCTCCGGGTCCGCGACGACGGCGCGTCCCCAGTGGAAGGCGGCGACGGTCGTCTCGGCGGCCCTGCCGCCGCCCGCGCGGATCGCCCGCTCGATCGACTCCAGGCTGAGCGGGATGAGCCCGCGCTGCCAGGCGGCCCCGACGACGATCGTGTTGGCCGGCATGTGGTCGCCGAACAGCGCCTGTGCCACCTGCTCGGCGTCGAGGTAGACGTTCAGCTCGCGCCGGGTCCGCGCCTCCAGCGCGCCGATCGGCGAGCCCAGGTCGGTCAGGTGCGTGGCCGGGTCGAGCACCATCGAGCCGGTCGGCACCAGGCTGGTGGAGACCACGGCGACGGTCCGGCCACGGTCGGCGGCGGCCAGGTGCTTGGGATCGGTGGCGCCGATCAGGTCGAGCGCGAGGTAGGCGTCCACGCTGGCGGTCCCGCCCTGCGCGGCGCGGTCGTCCTCGCCCTCGAAGATCAGGATGTCCGAGACGACCGTGCCGCCCTTCTGCGCCAGCCCGGTCTGGTCGAGCCCGCGCGACCGCTTGCCGTCGAGCATCGCGGCGGTGCCGAGGATCTGCGCCACCGAGACCACACCCGTGCCGCCGATGCCGACGAGCCGGATCGAGGTCTCCCCGGCGCGCCGGCCGGGCGCGGGCATCTCCGGCGGGGCGGGCACCGCGGCGCGCCTCCGGCCGGCGGCCCCGCCCCCGGCGGGCAGCACGGTGAGGAAGGACGGGCAGTCGCCCTCCACGCAGGAGTAGTCCTTGTTGCACGACGACTGGTGGATCTCGGTCTTGCGGCCGAACTCGGTCTCCACCGGCAGCACCGACAGGCACTCGGACTTCCGCGCGCAGTCGCCGCAACCCTCGCAGACCCGCTGGTTGATCGCCACCCGCCTGGCCGGGTCGGGCAGCTCGCCCTTCTTGCGCAGCCGCCGCTTCTCCGCCGCGCACCGCTGGTCGTGGACGAGCACGGTCACACCCGGGACCGACGCCAGCTCGCGCTGGGCGTCCTGCAGCGCGGACCGGTCGCGGACCTCCGCGATCCCCGCCAGCCTGACCCCCCGGTAGCGCTCGGGCTCGTCGGTGGTGACGATGACCCGGCGGACCCCCTCGGTCTCCAGCCAGCGGGTCAGGTCGGCCACCGACAGGGCCGGGGTGATCGTCTGGCCGCCGGTCATCGCGACCGCGCTGTTGTAGAGCACCTTGTAGGTGATGTTGACGCCCGCGCCGACCGCGGCCCTGATCGCGAGCGAGCCGCTGTGGTGGAAGGTGCCGTCGCCCAGGTTCTGGAAGATGTGCGGGGTGCCGGTGAAGGGCGCCTGGCCGATCCACTGCGCGCCCTCGCCGCCCATCTGGGTCAGGCCGGTCAGCGTGCCCTTGCCCTCGCGGTTGAGCACCACCATCGTGTGGCAGCCGATCCCGGCCCCGACCACCGCGCCGTCCGGGACGGCGGTGGAGCGGTTGTGCGGGCAGCCCGAGCAGAAGAACGGGGTGCGCCGGGCGGTGAGCAGCGTCAGCGGCGCCGGCCGCGAGATGACGGACAGCCCCCGCTCCACCCGCTCGCCGAGACCCCGGCGGCGCAGCCGGAAGGCGACGGCCTTGGCGGCCAGGTCGGCGTCGACCGCCCCGTGGCGTGGGATCAGCGGCGCGCCGTTCTCGTCGCGCTCGCCCAGGACGCGGGGCGCGTCGGCCGTGCCGTACAGCGCGTCCTTGACGAGGGTCTCCAGGAACGGGCCCTTCTCCTCGATCACGAGGATCTCCGCCAGCCCCCGGGCGAAGGTCCGCACGATCTCCGGCTCCAGCGGCCAGAGCATGCCGATCTTCAGCAGGCGGACGCCCAGTTCCTCCGGGGTCACGCCGAGCTTGCGGAAGGCCTCCCGCACGTCGTAGTACGCGGTCCCGGCGGCGACGATGCCCAGCCAGGCGTCGCGGGGGTCGGCGGTGACGCGGTTGAGGCCGTTCTGCCGGGCGTACGCGCGGGCCAGCTCCAGGCGGGGGCCGACGAGCGTGCGCTCCATCTCCAGCGACCACGGGGTGAGCAGGGTGCCGTCGGGCACGTGCCGGTAGGGCCTGCCCTCGTACTCGACGCCGGGCGTGACCGGAGCGATCCGGTCACGCCCGACGTCCACGGTGCCGGTGCCGTCCACGACGTTGGAGACGGCCTTCACCGCGACCCACAGGCCGCTGGCCCGGGACGCCGCTATCGCGTGGCGGCCCAGGTCGAGCAGCTCCTGGACGCTGCCGGGATACACGACCGGCATGCCCAGCGCGGCGAGCGAGCTCTCGGTCGCCGAGGGGAGCGTGGAGGACTTGCAGGTCGGATCGTCACCGCAGAAGGCGATCAGTCCCCCGTCGGGGTGGGCGCCGACGAAGTTGCCGTGCCGGAACGCGTCGGCCGCGCGGTCCACGCCGGGCGCCTTGCCGTACCAGACACCCAGGACGCCCGCCTTGCGCGGGTCCGGCAGGGTGGGGACGAGCTGGCTGCCCCACACCGCGGTGGCGCCGAGCTCCTCGTTCTGCCCGGGGCGGTGCACGACGCCGAGCGGCTCGGCGAACGCGCGGGAGCGGGCCAGTTCCTGGTCGAAGCCGCCGAGCGGGGAGCCGGGGTAGCCCGAGACCATCGCGCCGGTGTCGAGCCCGGCCGCGCGGTCGGCGCGCATCTGGTCGAGGATCACGCGGACCAGCGCCTGGGTGCCGTTCAGGAACACCCGGCCCTCGTCCAGCAGGTAGCGGTCGTCGGGGGAGATCTCGCGGGCGTCGGGGGAGATCGTCATCATCGTGGTCCCGTCTGTCGGCACTCCTGCGATTGCCGCAAGGTTATGCCAGCCATGACAAAATCCGATGTCAATCTTTCGGGATATCACCCTTTTGATTAGCATCGAATGTCATGGATGTGACAGATCGCGCAATTCTTCGCCTCCTGCAGGTGGAAGGCAGGCTGAGCAACCTGGAGCTGGCCGAGCGGGTCCGGCTGACGCCCTCGCCGTGCCTGCGCCGGGTCCGCAACCTGGAGGAGTCCGGCGTGATCACCGGCTACCGCGCCGTGGTCGACCCGGCCGCCGTCGGGCGGGGCTTCCAGGTCGTCGCCTACGTCGAGCTCGAGGGGCAGGACGCCGAGACGGTCACCGCCTTCGAGGCCGCCGTCATGGAGATCGACGACGTGGTGGAGTGCCTGCGCATGTTCGGCCGCCCCGACTACGTGCTGCGGGTGGCGGTCCCCGACATGGAGGCCTACAGCCAGCTCTGCCTGGAGAGACTCGGCCGCCTCCCCGGCCTCGACAAGCTGACCTCGCAGATCGCGATGAAGGCCCTCAAGCCCGGCGGGGTCCTCCCGCTCTGAGCCGCGGACGGAGCCGTCGGGCGGGGATCGGGACCGGTGGCCCCGGCGAGGCCGATAATCGGCCCCGGGATCGATCGCCCGAGGGGCGCGCCACCGCTCTACGTGGGCTCCTGATGGCCCGCGGGGTGCCTCCGGTTCCGCGGGGTGCCTCCGGTTCGCGCGGTGCGCTCCTCGCCGAGCGCCGGGGACGGCACGGCCGCCGACGGAGATCGCGCCTCCCCGCGCGCTCCACGCGGCCTCCCGTCGCGACGCCGTTTCTGTCGGCGGCCGTCCCTAGGATCGGCGCGCGAAGAATGATCGTCGGAGAAGGGGTTTCCGATGCGGGCGGACCGGAGGGGAGCCGATCCACGCCCGGCGGCCTGCGTGTCCCGGCTGGAGGAACGCCTGGAACGTGCCACGCATGGTCGGCCCCCTCCCACCACGGAAGAGGTCTGTTCCTTGATCGAGTTGAGTAACCTGCACCGGCACCTCTCGCGGTGTATCGGACCGTCCCTGGCGCGCCAGCTCGCCCTCGGCGATCTGATCGGCCCCCTCCACTGGCAGGTGGACGTCCCCACCGGGACGATCACGTTCGGTGAGGAGTTCAGATTCCCGATCCAGATCCTGGGCACGGAGAGCGAGCGCGACCATACCTGGCTCTGGGCGTGGGCGAACACGCGGAGCAATCTCCCGCCCGGCCTGCTGCGCGCCGCCACCTGGCTGCGGGAGTACGGGCGGGAGCACCGCATCCCGGAACTGACCGAGGCGGAGGTGTCCCTCGACGCCGTCGACGGGCACCTCCTCTCCATGCTGGCGGCCGGTTTGACCGGGCGGTGCTACTACCGCGGGCCCCACCGGGGCGGGGCCGTGTTCATGCTCCTGGAGGACGTGCCGGACTCGGTGCTGGCGCCTGCGCGACCGGAACGCGTCGTCACCGTCCTGCCCCAGGCCATCGGGATGTACGAAACCGACCACCGGACGCTGGTCGAGAGCTTCCTGACCCAGCAGGGCTGGCAGGTCGAGACGGCGGCGACGGCCGTCACGGGCCGCCACTCCGGTGGATCGGAGCTGTATGTGAAGTTCGACGACCTCGGGCGGATCATCGACATGGAGGCCGAGCTCACAGCCGGCTGAGAGACGTCTCCGGGGTGAGCCGGCGGGTGTGACGTTCTTCCCAGGCTTTCGGGCGAAGAGGTCGTCGGTTCACATCCGCCCATCCCAACCGGGCGAAGGGGCATATCCGACCTTCGGATATGCCCCTTCGGCGCTTCCGAGTGACCGGCTCGAAGATCGGCGACGTGGACGGCGGTGGCGCCCGGCGCGCGAGGCGATGACGGATCCGGGCCGGCCGCGTGGCAGCGCCGCGTCACGCGGGTCCGGGCCGGCGGCTGCGGGATCCCTCCGTGGGGCTGACGCGCGCCGAACCCGCTGACACCCTCACCGGACCACCGCCGGGATTCGGACGAGGCTGATGGGGCCTTCCGAAGAGTAGATATGTCCGAAATTGGAAAAATCCTACTATTTCTGTAGGCTTACTTGATAAGCCGCCGAGGTGCTGGAACGCCCGTCACCGGCGGCCCGCCCGCCGAGCCCCCTCGGCGGGTCGTGCCCGTCCGGAACGAAGTGAGCTGTCCGTAACCATGTCTGCAACGGCCCCCGCGAGCGTCGTCGAGTCCGCCCGTGCCGGCTGGGACGCCTGGCGCGCGTCCCGCCTCGCCTCCGTCGCCGCTCCCACGGGCAACCTCGCGCTCGTCGAGACCCGCTGGGCGCCCCCGGGCGAGGAGGAGCCGGTCGGGGAGGCGCCGGCCGGGCAGCCGGACGGCGTGACGGTGACCGGGCTGGAGCGGCGCGACATCGTCACCGGCCAGGTGCAGCGCGGCATCCGCCGGTGGGACGCGAACTCGCCGGCGATCCGGCACTTCGCCACCATCGACGCCTTCCCCTTCGACCCCCGCTGGGTGGTCGAGGCCGTCTTCACCCCGGTCTCCGAGTCGCGTGTCTTCCCGTTCGAGCACATCCGCGACGGAGGCGCCACCCGCGACCTCGTCGTCCCCGGCGACCTCGCCGTCACCCTGGACGGCGTCCCGTACACGCTGAGCGCGTTCGACGACGGCGGGTCGCTCCTGCTGGTCTTCGCCGACCCGACCAACGGGGTGAGCACCTACGGCGCCGGCCGGTTCCTGCTGGTACGGCGCCCGGCCGGCGAGGAGCGGGTCGTGCTCGACTTCAACCGCGCCTTCGTGCCCCCCTGCGGGTTCTCCGCGCACTACAACTGCCCGCTGCCACCGCCGCAGAACCGCCTCCACCTGCCCGTCGAGGCGGGCGAGAAGCTGCCCGTCTTCCGCGACGGCTATCAGGTGCACTGAGCAGCACCATCCCCGGCGAGCCCCGTGCCGCCCGTTCCACCCGGCCGTACGGCCACATCTCAGGAGAAACAGTGAAAAGGACGACGACGTCGCTCATCGGAGCCGCCCTCGTGGCCGCGCTGGCCCTGGCGGGCTGCGGCTCCGGCTCCGGGGGGAGCGCCGCCCCGGCCGGGTCGGCGAGCGCGGCCCCGGCGGGCGCGTTCGACCCCGGCGCGACGATCGAGATCGGCTCGCTCTACGAGCCGCAGAACCTCGACAACACCGGCGGCGGCGGGCAGGGCGTGACCGAGGCGTTCAACGGCAACGTCTACGAGGGCCTGTTCCGGCTGACCGACGAGGGCAAGGTCGAGAACCTGCTCGCCGAGACCCACAAGGTCAGCTCCGACGGCCGCACCTACACCTTCACGCTGCGCGACGGTGTGACGTTCCACTCGGGCGACCCCCTCACCGCGGCCGACGTGAAGTACAGCATCGAGAAGGTCCTCGCGAAGGACTCGCAGTCGGCCCGCAAGAGCAGCCTGTCCGTCGTCAAGAGCGTCGAGACCCCGGACGACCGCACCGTCGTCGTGAAGCTGTCCGACAAGTCGATCTCGTTCGTCTACAACCTCAGCTACGTCTGGGTCATCAACGACACGGCGAAGGACCTCGCGAAGTCCGAGGACGGCACCGGCCCCTACAAGCTCGGCGAGTGGAAGCGCGGCGCCACGCTCAGCCTGGTGCCCTTCGACGGCTACTGGGGCACGCCCCCCACCAACAAGGGCGTGGTGTTCCACTACTTCACCTCGGCGACCGCGCTCAACAACGCGCTGCTCACCAACGCCGTGGACGTCGTGACCAGCGAGCAGAGCCCGGACGCGCTGGAGCAGTTCAAGAACAACCCGGCCTACAAGGTTAACGACGGCCACTCCACGACCAAGCTCCTGCTGGCCTTCAACGACCGGGTCAAGCCGTTCGACAACAAGCTCGTCCGCAAGGCCGTCAGCTCCGCCATCGACAACCGCAAGCTGCTGGACTCCATCTGGGGCGGCTACGGCACGCTCATCGGCTCCATGGTCCCGCCGACCGACCCCTGGTACGAGGACCTGACCGGGGTGAACCCCTACGACGTGGAGCTGGCCAAGAAGCAGCTCGCCGAGGCGGGCCTCGCCGGCGGGTTCGAGTTCACCCTCGACACCCCCAACTACGACCCGCACCCCACCGTCGCCACGTTCGTCAAGAGCGAGCTCGCCAAGATCGGCGTCAACGTCACGATCAACGTCATCACCGCCGACGAGTGGTACACCAAGGTGTTCAAGAACCGCGACTTCACCGCGACGCTGCAGGAGCACGTCAACGACCGCGACGTCGTCTGGTACGGCAACCCCGACTTCTACTGGGGCTACGACAACCCCGAGGTGACGAAGCTCGTGGCCGAGGCCGAGCGCTCGGACACCGCCGAGCAGCAGGCCGAGCTGCTCAAGAAGGCCAACCGGCAGATCGCCGAGGACGCCGCCAGCGACTGGCTCTACCTCTACCCGCAGATCGTGGTGGCCTCCTCGGAGCTGTCCGGCTACCCGGTCAACGGCCTCAACTCGCAGTTCTACGCCTACGGCATCAAGAAGGGCTGATGCCCGGCGCCGCGGCTCCCGGCCCGGCCCGCCGCCCCGCGCGGCCGGCCGGGCCCGGCCCGTCCGGCCGCCGGTGACCTGTCTGGTTCCCATGATCACTTACCTGTTGCGGCGGGCGGCGTTCCTCGTCGTCTCGCTCTTGCTGGCCTGCGTCGTGCTGTTCCTGCTGCTGCGGCTGCTGCCCGGCGACCCGGCCAACGCGCTGCTCTCGGTCGGCGCCACCCCCGAGCAGATCGAGGCCGCCCGCCACCGGATCGGCTCGGACCGCCCGCTGCCCGAGCAGTTCGCCACCTGGCTCGGCCAGATGGCCGGCCTCGACCTCGGCGAGTCGTTCGTCAGCACCCTCCCGGTCGGCCCGGAGATCGCCTCCCGGCTGGCCGTGACCGTCCCCCTCACCCTGCTGTCCTTCGCGCTGGCGGTCGCCGTCGCCGTACCGGTCGGCTTCGTCGCCGCCCACCGGGCGGACACCTGGTACGGGGCCCTGCTCAGCGGGCTGTCCCAGCTGGGCATCGCGGTGCCCGCCTTCTGGGTGGGGATGCTGCTGATCACCGTCTTCGCGCTCCGGCTGCGGGTGCTGCCGGCCGGCGGGTTCCCCCGGGACGACTGGGCCGACCCGGTCGCGGCCCTGACCTCGCTGACCCTGCCCGTCGTCACCGTCGCCCTCGTCATGTCCGCCTCGCTCATCCGGTACGTCCGCTCCGCCACCCTCGACGTGCTCGGCAGCGACTACCTGCGGACGTTCCGGGCGCTCGGCTCCTCCTTCGCCGGGGCGATGTGGCGGCACGGCCTGCGCAACGCGGCCGTGCCCGTCGTGTCGATCCTCGGCATCGAGCTGGCCACCACCTTCCTCGGCGCCGTCGTGGTCGAGAGCGTGTTCGTCCTCCCCGGTCTCGGCGGGATGCTCGTCAAGGGGATCGCCCAGCACGACTACCCGGTCATCCAGGGCATCCTGTTCGTCAGCACCTTCGCGGTGCTGCTGATCGGCTTCGCCGCGGACCTCGTCCAGCGGCTCATCGACCCGCGGCTGCGCGGCTCCGTGGCCGGGGGGAAGCGGTGAGCGTCGTGACCGGGCCCCCCGTCAAGGTCCCCGCCCGCCGTCCCGCCCGGCCACGCCGGTCCGTCACCCTGGTGGCCGGCTGCGCGCTCGCCGGCCTGGTCGTCGCCATCGCCGTCGTCTCGCTCGTCTGGCTCCCCTACGCCCCCGACGACACCTCCGGAACCCGGCTGATGCCGCCCGGCCCGGCTCACCCGCTGGGCACCGACAAGCTCGGCCGGGACCTCCTCACCCAGCTCATGATCGGCGCGAGGATCGCGCTGACGGTGGGGATCGGCTCGGTCCTGCTCGGCGGTGTCCTCGGCGTGCTCGGCGGCCTGGCGGCGGGCTTCGCCACCAGGTGGCTCGACGACACGATCGCGGCGCTGCTCGACATCCTCATCGCCTTCCCGACCCTGCTGCTGGCCATGCTCGTGGTCGCGGTGCAGTCGGCGTCGCTCGGCTCGGCGGTCGTCGCGATCGGGCTCGGCATGTCCGCGATCGTCGCCCGGCTGACCCGGGTGCTCGTCAAGCGGGTGCTGGCCCAGGACTTCATCACCGCCGCCCGCGTCTCCGGGACCTCCTGGCCGCGCGTGGTGACCGAGCACGTCCTGCCCAACATCTGGCCGACCCTGCTGGTCAACCTGGCGCTCCAGCTCGGCCTGGCCGTGCTGGCCGAGGCATCCCTGTCCTACCTGGGGCTGGGCCCGCCCCCGCCGAACGCCTCCTGGGGGCGGATGCTCCAGGAGGCCCAGACGACCGTGCTCACCGCGCCGGTCGGCGCGATCGCGCCCGGCGTGCTGCTGGTCGTGCTCGTCGTCGGCGTGAACCTGATCGCCGACGGCCTGCGGGACGTGGCCGACCCCACCCGGCGGAGGACGCGATGACCCGGAACCACCGGAGGACGCGATGACCCGGCCCGGCGCCACGGGGCCCCTGCTCGATGTCACCGGGCTCGGCGTGCGCTCCGCAGGCGGCCACGACCTCGTCTCCGGCCTGACCTTCGGCATCGAGCCGGGCTCCCGGCTCGGCCTCATCGGCGAGTCCGGCTCGGGCAAGTCGCTGACCGCCCTTGCGATCATGGGCCTGCTCCCGCCCGGCATGGCCGCGTCCGGAAGCATCGTGCTGGACGTGCCCGGGGCGGGCCCGGCCCAGATCGTCGGCGCGGCCGAGCGGCGCCTGCGGGGCGTGCGCGGCCGGGCCGCGTCGGTGGTCTTCCAGGAGCCCCTGACGGCGCTCGATCCGCTCATGAAGGTCGGCCGCCAGCTCGCCGAACCCATCAGGCGCCGCCGCGGCCTGCGCGGCGCGGCCCTGCGCGCGGCCGTCGCCGACGCCCTGGCGGAGGTCAGGCTTCCCGAACCGGGTCGCATCGCGCGGGCGTACCCGCACGAGATCTCCGGCGGCCAGCGCCAGCGGGTCGCCATCGCCATGGCCCTGGCCTGCGAACCCGCGCTGCTCATCGCCGACGAGCCGACCACGGCCCTGGACGTGACCGTGCAGGCCGAGGTGCTCGCGCTGCTGGACGGCCTGGTCGCGGCCCGGGGCATGGCCCTGCTGTTCATCAGCCACGACCTCGCGGTCGTCTCCGGGATCACCGACCGGATCCTCGTCCTCAAGGACGGCCGGGCCGTCGAGTCGGGGACCGCCCGGCAGGTCGTGAACGCGCCGAGCCACCCGTACACCCGCGCGCTGGTGGCCGGCGCCCGCCACCTCGACAGCGCACTGGATTGGAAGGCCCGATGACGCAGCGCCCCCCGGACGTGCCGTTCTCCGCCGTCCCCGGTTCCGCCCCGGACGCGCCGTCCTCCGCCGTCCCCGCCGCGACCCCCGGCTCCGCCCCGGACGCGACGGCCCGGTCCGGCGCGGGCGCGGTGGAGCCCGGTCCGGGCGCGGCGGCCCCGCCCATCCTGGAGGCGCGCGAGGCGGGCTTCGCCTACCGCGGCGGCGCCCCCGCGCTCTCCGACGTCTCGGTCCAGGTGCTCGCCGGGCGCAGCACGGCGCTGGTCGGCGAGTCCGGTGCGGGCAAGACGACGCTGCTCCGGCTGCTGCTCGGCCTGGCCAGGCCCACCTCGGGCCGGGTCCTCTTCGACGGGGCGCCGCTCTCCCCGCGTGACCGCGCCCAGATGCGGGCGTTCCGGCGCAGCGTGCAGATGGTGTTCCAGGACCCGTACTCCTCGCTCGACCCCCGGCAGCGGGTCGGCAGGATCGTCGCCGAGCCGCTGCGCTCGCTGGGCCTGGTCCCCCCGGGCCGGCGCGGCGCGTCGGCCGCCGAGCTGCGCGTCGCCGCCGCGCTGGAGGCCGTCGGGCTGCCGCCCGACGCCGCGCACCGCTACCCGCACGAGTTCTCCGGCGGCCAGCGCCAGCGCATCGCCATCGCGCGGGCCACCGTGTGCGAGCCCAGGGTGCTGCTCGCCGACGAACCCGTCAGCGCCCTGGACGTCTCCACCCGCGTGCGCGTCATCGACCTGCTGGCCGAGCTGCGCGACAGCAACGGCCTGACCATCGTGATGGTCTCCCACGACCTGGCCGTGGTCGCGCTGCTCTGCGAGTACACGGCGGTCCTGGAACGCGGCCGCGTCGTGGAGCAGGGCGAGACCGCGGCCGTGCTCGGCTCCCCCCGCCACCCCTACACCCGCCGCCTGATCGACAGCGTCCCGAGGCTGCCCGCCCGTCCCTGACCCGTGCTCTCCCCGACGGCAGCCGGCCGTGCGGCCCGTCCCTCCGGTACGCGCCCTACCGGGGCGGTCAGGGGAGCGGAACCACGTCTCCACCGTCCCGCCGCGCTGAAGCCCGTTGGTGGGGTGAACGTTTCCGGTCACCGCCACTAGCATCGGTCGCATGACGGTGACGGTGCTGACGGGTGCGGGGATCTCCACCGAGTCCGGAATCCCCGACTACCGGGGACCGCAGGGCCTGTGGCGCAGGGATCCCGACTACGAGAAGCTCGTCACGTACGACTTCTACATGGCCGATCCGGAGATCCGCCGCCGGTCGTGGCTGATGCGCCGGGACAATCCCGCCTGGGACGCCGAGCCGAACGCGGCGCACCGGGCCCTGGCCGGGCTGCCCGACGCCTGGATCGTCACGCAGAACGTCGACGGCCTCCACCAGCGGGCCGGCTCGCCGCCCGAGCGGGTGCTGGAGCTGCACGGCAACATGTTCGGCGCGGTCTGCACCGGCTGCGGGGCCCGCTCCACCACCCGGGAGGCGGTCGACCGGATCCTGGCGGGGGAGGACGACCCCGCCTGCCGCGCGTGCGGCGGCATCCTGAAGACGGCCACCGTGATGTTCGGCCAGCCCCTCGACCCGGTGACCCTCAACCGCGCGATCGAGGCGGCCGAGGGGTGCGAGGTGTTCCTCGCCGTCGGCACCTCGCTGCAGGTCCAGCCCGCCGCGTCCCTGGTCGCCGTCGCCGCCGGGGCGGGGGCCCGCCTGGTCGTCGTCAACGCCGAGCCGACACCGTACGACCACCTGGCCGACGAGGTGATCCGCGACCCCGTCGGCGTCGCCGTGCCCCGCCTGTGCGCCTCCCTCACCTCGTGAGAGAGGCGCCGCACCCGGACCCGGCCGGCGTGCCGGGTCAGGTGCCGAGCAACAGCAGCAACAACGTGACAAGCACCCAGGCGGCCGCCAAGGCCGCGTGCACCCGCACCCTCACCCGTATCATCCCGGTCCCCTCTCAGCGGTGGCATGGCCCAAGGGTGCCTCCACGGTCTTGGCAGGTTCTTGAGGCCTCGTGCGTGGAGATCGGCGACGGTGTGCGACGCACGAAGGCGCCGCGCCGGGCGTCCGGGCCGCGGCCAAGCGAGCGCCAAGACGCCGGCGCGGAGCCGTCTCATCCTCCGGGGCGGCTCAAGCGCGGCCCAACTCTCCCCGGCGTCATCGCCGCAGCGGAGCGAGCACGGCCGCGGCGGACTCAAGCCGCGCTCAAGCGCCGCTCATGAGCATGGGGGCCTTCCCGGCGCGGGAAGGGGCCCGACGAAAGGGGCGGTTCCGCCGCTGAGCACGACGCCGTCCGGCGGGCCGCCGACCGCTTCTGATACTGGTCACCGGGCAGGAAACCTTCGAAACCATGGATTGTGGGGTGCGCATGTCGGCCGGACGGGGCTCGCAGGCGAAGGGACAGCCGCGGCTGTACGCGTGGATGATCGTGCTGGCCGCCGTGGTTCTCCTCGCGGACCAGACGTCGAAGATCTGGGCGGTTTCGGCGCTCTCCGACGGAGAGCGCATCACGGTGATCCCGCAGCTGATCCAGCTGCGGCTGCTGTACAACCCCGGTGCCGCGTTCTCGATCGGATCGGAGGCGACGTGGGTGTTCGCCCTGACGGCGGCCGTCGCGGTGGCCGGCATCCTGTACACGGCGCGACGGCTGCGCTCGCCCGCCTGGGCCGGCGTACTGGGCGGGATACTGGGCGGTGCCGCGTCCCACCTGCTTGACCGCCTCATGCGCTCCCCCGGATTCGGCCGGGGGCATGTCGTCGACTTCATCGACTACGGCGGCTTGTTCGTCGGGAACGTCGCCGATATCGCCCTCGTCGCAAGCTGCGCTCTGCTCGCGCTTCTCAGCCTGCGCGGGACTTCCCTCGGGGACGAACCGGACAAGGAGCGTCACTGAGGCGCGTGCTCGGTCTTCCGCGACCGTGACCGGCTCCGGGCCGGCCCGTCGGCGGGCCGGCCCGGGTGCCGAGCGGCCCGGGGGTGTCAGCCGGGGAGGTTGACAACGCTGGTGAGGATGACCACGGAGTCCTCGTCGGCCTCCACCGAGTGGCGTAGCTGCGGCACCGGGGCGGCCTGGCCCGTGGCCAGCGCGGTGGTCTCCCCGTCGCCGACGATCCGCACCCGTCCCGAGAGCACGTGCAGGCTCGCCGCCGGCGGAGCGTCGTGCTCGCCGAGGACCGCTCCCGCGGTCAGCGCGATGACCGCCTGGCGCAGGATCCCCTCGTTGACGTAGGTGTGGGTGCTGCGGCCGTGCGGGTTCTCCTTGGCCAGGGCCAGGTGCTCCTCGGCGAGGGCCAGTACGTCGATCATGTGTGCCTCCTGCTTCCCTTGAGACCTGCCCCGGGCCGGTGGGGGGCAGCGTCAGGCGGAAGTAAAGTCGCCGCCGTCGGCGGGGCCTCTCCGCCCCACCGCCTCGCCGTACCCCCGCGCGGCGGATCATCACTCCCGTCCCGCCGCGACCCGCTCCGATCCCGCCACGGGCTCTCCCGATCCCTCCGATTCGCCCGGGTCCGCCGCCAGGCGGGCCCTACGGCGAGCGCGCCGCCCCCGGGGCCGGTGGGGCCCGGCCCGGGGGAGAGGGGACGGGGACGAGGGCGTCAGGAGGGCGAGAGGCCGAAGGTCAGGGAGTGAGCGGCACGTGGTCGCAGTCGTAGCCGAAGTAGCGCGGCCCGGCCAGGTCCAGGCCCGCCGGGGTGGTCCACCGGGGGTCGCAGGGGGCGGCGACGACGCTGACGCGCAGGCCGTACCGCATGCTCTCGGTGGTGACCGGTTCCCCGGTGTCGGTGTCGAGCACGCAGATCAGGTCCGGGGTGGTGGCCACCACCGAGCCGTCGCGGACGGCGAGCAGGTGCTCGTTCTGGAAGCTGAGCTCCAGCGGCCCGCCGGGACCCTCCAGCGTGGCCCGGCCGCGGGCGAAGCCGCCGGTGGTGCGCCGTTCCACGTCGACGACCTTGCCGGTGAGCAGGTGCACCCCGCCCAGCAGCTTCAGCGCCGCCGCCACCGGGTCGGCGTGGGCCAGGCGGGCCTCACGCACGGCCCGTCCCAGCTCTCCGGCGAGCGTCAGCGTCGCCGGGACCAGGCCGTCGCGCAGTTGGTCACCGCGGAGCACGGTGTCGGCGCAGGACACCTGGCAGCCCATCTCCGTGCAGGCCGCGCGGGCGATCCGCTCGGCCCACCGGTTGGAGACGGCGTCGACGACCAGGGTGTTGCCCTTGTCGTCGGCCAGCGCCATCGGCGTGTTCGGGATGCCGGCCAGCGTGGGCAGCACCATCTGGGCCTCGGGGAAGGCCCGGCCCATGGCGTCCCCGTCGACCACGGGCAGTCCGGCCCGGGCCGCGGCGGCGATCGGGATCATCGAGTTCACGCCCCCGACCTCGATGGGGACGATGTGGGTGGCCCGGCGGCCGAGCACGGCCTCCAGGGCGCGCAGGGCGGTGAGCTCCTCGGTGCCGGCGGGCAGCTTCTCCAGCAGCACGGTCGGGGCGCCCATCCCGGAGACCGGCACCACGGTGGCGTCGGCGGGCACCTCGTCGATGCCGACCAGGGTCACCGGGCCGTGGGCGCGGATCGCCTCGCGGGCCAGGAGCTTGCCGATGTAGGGGTCGCCTCCGCCGCCGGTGCCGAGAATCCCGGCGCCCCGGGCGATGTCGTCGAGCTCGTCGATGCCGATCTCACGCATTGATCTTCTCCAGGTCGAGGTCGCCGACGGCCTTCACGCGCACGCGGAGCGCGTCGCCGGGCAGGTAGGCCAGCGGGATCTCCTCCACGTCGACGATCCGCACGCTGCCGCCGCGGGCACCGGCCTTCTCGGCACGGGCGACGGCCTCCGCGCGGGCCTCGTCCAGCACCTTCCGGCGCGGTCCGGAGAAGACCCGGTCCACCTCGCCGCCGACCTGGGCGATGGCCGCGCCGATGGCGTTGGCGACGGCGAAGTGGCCGGGGCGGCGGACGTCGTCGAAGCCGGGCAGCTCGTCGGGGATGAGGATGCTGCCGCCGCCGACGGCGACGACGGGCAGCGGGGCGGCCGAGGTGCGCATCCGGTCCACGGTGGTCGCGATGCGCTCGGCGATGCGGGCCAGGGCGTCCTTCGGGTCGAGATGGGAGACCAGGGAGGGGTCCCCGATCTCGGCGTACCCGGCGGCCACGGCCAGGTCGGTGGCCGTCAGGGTGGAGCCGCCGAAGACCAGGGCCTCGGAGGTGAGCCGGTACCCGACGCTGCGCGGCCCGGCCGTCCCGTCGGGGGAGATGACGGAGCCGCCGCCGATGCCGAGCGAGAGCACGTCGGGGATCCGGAAGTTGGTCCGCACCCCGGCCGTCTCCGCCTCGCCGGAGGCCTCCCGGGGGAAGCCGCCGACCAGGATGCCGACGTCGGAGGTGGTGCCGCCGACGTCGACCACGGCGCACTCGGTCAGGCCGGACAGGTAGGCCGCGCCCCGCATGGAGTTGGTCGGCCCGGAGGCGAAGGTGGCCACCGGATAGCGCCGCGCGTGCCCGACGTCCATCAGCGTCCCGTCGTTCTGCGACAGGAACAGCGGGGCGTCGATGCCGGCGACCCGCAGCGCCTCCTCGAAGGCGCCGACCGTGGTGACCGCCAGCGGGCGCAGGGCGGCGTTCACGATGGTGGCGTTCTCCCTGGCGAGCAGCCCGATCCGGCCGATCTCGGAGGAGAGCGAGATGTGCACGTCCGGGCCGAGCTCGGCCGCCAGGATCTCCGCCGCGCGCCGCTCGAACTCGGCGCTGACCGGTGAGAACACCGAGGAGATCGCCACCGAGCGCAGTCCCCGGCCGGCGATGTCGGCGGCGACCCGCTTCAGCTCCTCGGGGTCGAGGTCGGAGATGGGTGTCCCGTCGTACTCGTGGCCGCCGTGGCACAGGTAGCTCCGCCCCCCGACCACCTCGCGCAGCCGCGCGGGCCAGTCGACCATCGGCGGCAGCGCGGCCGTGGCGGGCAGCCCGAGCCGGACCGCGGCGACCCGCTCCAGCCGGGAGGCCTCCACCAGGGCGTTGACGAAGTGGGTGGTGCCGATCATGACGGCGGACGCCCGGGGCTCGCCGAGGGAGGTGATCGCCGCCGCGACGCCGGAGGTGACGTCGGCGGTGGTGGGGGACTTCACAGTGGCGAGCACGTTGCCCGTGTCGCCGATGAGGGCCGCGTCGGTGTTGGTGCCGCCGACGTCGATGCCGATGCGCATGGTGCTCCTTTCGTGCCCCCGCGCGCTGGGAGGGGAGCTTCAGGCGGGTACGTTGGACCGTTCCATGGCGACCTCCCGGCTGGCCCTGACCAGGCCGAGCCGCCCGGCGACCAGGTAGCCGACCCCGGCCAGCAGCAGCGAGTTGAGCGCGGGGATGCCGACCCACTGGTAGGCGTCGCTCAGCCAGCCGACGAGGGCGGCGCCCGCCCAGACGACGAGCGTGGCGGGCACCCAGGTCGGCTCGGTCTCCGGGAGCCGCCCCTGCTCGCGGGAGGCGTCCAGGACCGGGCGCCAGCGCTTGAGCACGAAGTACTCGGCGACCATGATCCCGGCGACCGGCGGGGTGACGACGCCGAGGAGGACCAGGAAGTCGACAAACGCGTCGAGGATGCCGGCCGCGGCGGCGACGCTGCCGAGCACGCCGATGCCGACCGTGACGGCGGTCCGGTTGAGCCGCACGCCGACCGTGGACTCCACGACGTTCATCAGGCTCAGCGTCGCCGAGTACAGGTTCCAGTTGTTGATCTTCACGGTGGCCGAGACCAGGATGATCACGCCGACGACGCCGGAGGAGGCGGTGATGATCGCGACGATGTCGGAGGTCTTCACCGCGTAGGCGAGGAGCACGCCGGCCAGGCCCAGCACGTACTCGCCGAGGGAGATGCCGACCAGGGTCTGCTTGACCACGTCCCCGGTGCTCCGGTTGAACCGCGTCATGTCCGGGGTGGTGACCGCGCCGACGATGTACGACCCGGCGACGATCGTGGCGCCGGTGGCGATCGTGATCGGCTCGCCGAAGGGCGAGGAGGAGACCAGCTCGCCCAGGCTGTGCCGGGAGACCTCCACCCACATCGCCCACCCGGCCAGGCCGAGGAACGCGGGCACGGTGACGAAGGCCGTCCAGCCCATCATCTTGAAGCCCTTGAGCACCAGGGCCGTCACGCCCAGGCCCGCGATCAGCGACCAGGCCCACAGCGGGATGCCGCTCATGATGGCGTGCAGGCCCGCGGCGAAGACCGCCGTCTGCACGCCGAACCAGCCGAACAGGCTCAGCGCGATGATCAGGCCGATCAGTGTGGAGCCGTACCGGCCGAACCCGGTCCAGCGGGCCAGCACCGAGGTGGACAGGCCCTCGCGCATCCCGGCGATGCCGACGAAGATGCAGACGATCTCCAGGATCACCGAGCCGAGGGTGAACGCCCAGAAGGCGCCCCAGAAGGACAGGCCGGCGCCCAGCGTCGCGCCCAGCAGGAACTGCGTCAGGTCCGACAGCTGGCCGAAGCGCTGAACCGCCACGTTGGCCCACGAGTAGCGGGCGTGCTGCGGGACCCGCTCCAGCGGGTAGTCCTCATCGATCATTTCCGGCCTTTCGGTGTGCGGGGGGTGGGTCTCAGAGCCGTGAGGGCGGTCCGGCCGCCCTGGCCCGGAGCTTGATGAACGAGCCGGGCAGGTACGGCAGCGGCGAGCTGCCCGCCTCCACGGCCCGGGTGTGCCGGGGATCGGCGCCGGCGCGGACGGCGTTCGCCCGCGCCTCCTCGGCGACGGCCTCCAGCTCCGCCGGGAGCCGGGTGCGGTCGTCCAGCCGGACGATCCGCTCGGACTGGCCGCCGACCGGGCTGGTGGCCGCGCCGATGGCCCCGGCGGCGCGGCCGTGCTCCGGCCGCCGCACGTCGGGCACGCCGAAGAACGCGTCCGGTACGTCGGGTGCGCCGCCGCCCACCACGACCAGCGGCAGCCGGTCGGCTCCCGGCTGGAGCCGGTCCACGGCCTCGGCCAGCTCGCCGGGGTCGGCGTCGCGCGCCACGCGGATCAGCTCGGGGAACCGGAACCCCACGGGCACGCCGCCGACGTCGGCGCCCCGGGTGGCCTCCTCGGGGAAGCCGCCGGCCAGCGCCCCCACCCTGACCCTGGCCGCGCCCACGTCGGCGACGACCGCGTCGTCCAGCCCGGCCAGCACCCCGGCGCCGCGCAGCGCGCTCGCCGGCCCGCTGCCCAGGCTGAGCCCGGGGTGGCGGGCCAGGTACTCCAGGCTCATCAGGGTGCCGTCGCCGCGGGTGACGAAGACGGCTGCGCCGGCCAGGGCGGCGGCCAGCCGCTCGGCGGTGTCCCGGGCGAACCGGGAGAGCGCCGCGTCCAGGACGGTGGTGTTCTCCCGCTCGATCAGCCCCAGCGTACCCAGGTCGGCGGAGAGCGAGACGGGCAGCGGGCCCAGCTCGGCGCGGACGATCTCGGCGGCCTCCCGCTCCTGCGCGCCGTCGACGGGGGCGAACACCCCGGTGATGGCGACGGCCTCGGCCCGTCCCGCCACCCGCGCGGCGAAGCGCGCGACGGCGTCCCGATCCAGCGGGATCCAGTCTTCGGGGCTCAGCCCGCCGCCGCCGTCGACGATCGCCGTTCCCGCCCGGACGGTCTCCAGCAGGTCGGCGGGCCATCCGTACAGCGGGCGCACGGCCTGCGCGGCGGGGCCGCCGATGCGCAGCACGGCGACCCGGCAGAGCCGGTCCCGCTCCGCGACGGCCCGCGCGGCACCGCGCAGCCCAATGGAGATCCGGTCGATCGACGTCGCGGCCGTCCCCGGCGTGGCGAGTGCGGCGAACGTCCCGGGCGGCGCAACCGGCGCGGGCGCCGCGGCCAGCGCGCCGAGCGCCGCGACCACCCCGGCCACCGGGTCGCCGGGGACCGAGGCGACCTTGACCGTGGCGCGCACGGCCCCCGTCTCGTCCAGCACGGCGGCGTCGGTGTTGGTGGGACCGACGTCCACTCCGACGTTCACCGCCCCGCCTCCCGTGTCCGAACGGGCAGGCCGGTCAGGCCGAACGCCTCGGGACCGGCCAGGCGCAGCCCTTCGGGGGTGTGCCAGACGGGGTCGCACGGCAGCGGCACGACGTGGACCCGCATGCCGTACCTGACCTGGTCCGTCTGGACGGTCTCGCCGCTGCGCGCGTCCAGCACGGCGATGACGTCGGGGACCGCGGCGAGCAGCTCGCCGTCCTCCAGGGCGGCGAGATACTCGTTGTGCGCCTCCAGCCGGACCAGGCGCCCGGCGTCGCCGCCCAGCCCTTCGACGAGGGTCGTGCCCTGCTCCACCGCGGCCACCTTTCCGCTGATCAGGGGGTCGGGCAGCCGCCTGCCGAGCTCCACGGCGCGCGTGACGGAGCCGACGACGGTGGCGCCCGGCACCTGGCGGGCGCGCAGCGCGTACTCGCTGGAGGCCGCCTGGCCGCCGAACGCCTCCAGCGAGGCGCGCACCAGGCGCTCCAGCCACCGGCCGTCCACGTGGTCGATGACCACGGTCCGGCCGCGCTCGTCGCACAGGACGGCGGGCGTGGGGCTGATCCCGCGCAGCTCCATCACGGTCTGGTCCATCCGGGGGAAGGCCCGGCCCATGCCGTCGGCGTCCACCAGCGGAAGGCCGAGGCAGGCCGCCCAGGCGACCGCGGCGCACCCGTTCGCGCCGCCGATCTCGCTCGGCATCAGCGCCGCGACGGGAGAGCCGTGCAGCTTCTCCACCGCGTCCCGCAGGTACGAGGCCTCGGCCACGCCGCCGATGCGCTCGACCGCCACGTGGGAGGTGCCGACGTTGCCGCACGGCATGACCAGCGCGTCCGGGTCGAGGTCCGACGGCTGGACGACACGGACCGGGCCGTGGGCCTCCAGCGCCTGCCGGGCCGCCGCGCGCGTGATCGACACCGGGCCGCCGCCGCCCGAGCCCAGGACGGCGCAGCCCCGCGCGTAGGCGGGCAGCACCTCGGTGTCGATGTCCATGCGGAAAGGCTACGGACAACTCCCGTCCGCTCCCTGTGCTGCGAGAACACGTTTGCCGAGTGAAGTGTGGAGTCGGCACACTGTAGGGGTGATCGACCGGTTGCTCAGCGCTCCCGGGCTCGACGGGCTGCGCCACCTCGCAGGCCCCCGGGCCGGCCGCGCGGTCCGGGGTGTCCGGCTCGTGGAGGACCTGCGCGACCTGGTCGGGCAGCCGCCCGGCTCCCTGGTGGTGCTGACCGCCGCGGCCACCCGGCAGGGCACCGGTTACCGGCTCGACGTGGCCGTCCGCGACGCCGCCGCCGTCCCGGTCGCCGCCCTGGTGCTGACCGCCTTCGACGGCCCCCTTCCCGCCACGGCGACCGCCCTGGCCGAGCGGGGCGCCGTCACCCTGCTGGCCTGCGACGACGGCCCGGACCTGGCCCAGCTCGCCATCGCGGCGGAGCGGGCCCTGGCCGGCTCCGCCGCGGACGCGCTCGCCCGCGCCGAGGCCGCCACCTCGGCCGTGCTCCGCGCGGGAGGCGATCCCGAGCGGATCGCCGCGGCGGCCTCGCAGGCCCTCGGCGTCCCCGTCCGCGCCGGCCTCTCGGGCTTCTCGGCCGGAACCGCCGGCCCGTCCGGCGCCCCGGAGGCGCCGGACGGGCACCTCGCGCGTGCCACGCGGCTGGTCCTGGAGGTGGCGGCGCTCGCCGCGTCCGGCGGGCACGCGGACGACGCGCCGGTGCGGTCACGCTCGCAGCTGCTGACCGAGCTGCTGATCGCACCGGAGGGTCAGGCGCTCCGCCTGGCGGGCCGGGCCCGCGCGCTCGGGCTCTCCATCGACGCCTGGCACATCGCGCTGCGCGTCGAGCCGACGGCGCTGGCCGGCCCCGAACGGTACGCGGTCCTCGACGCCGCGGGGCCCGCCGCGGCCCGGCTGCTCCGCTCGGCGGGCGGGCCCGACTGGCACTCGGCCCGCGCCGACGATGCGCTCATCGTCATCCGCACGCAGCAGCTCGACCCCGGCAGGGAGGGGCTGCGGGCCGCCGTCGCCGCCGCCGAGCGCCTGCTCGGGCACCTGCGGGCCCGGTTCCCGGAGGCCGCCCTGCGCTGCGGGGTCAGCGGCGCCCACCGCGGCCCGCTCGGCCTGCGCACCGCGGCCCTGGAGGCCCGTACGGCGCTGCTGCGCACGCCGGCGTCGGCCTCCCCGGTGACCGCGCACGACGCGGCCGGGCTGGACCGCATGCTCGGGGAGTGGTACTCCTCCGACGCCGCACGCCAGGCCGTGCAGGAGCTTCTGACCCCGCTGCTCGCGCTCGGCCAGAAGCGGGCCGAGCCGCTGGTCCGGACCCTGCAGTCCTACCTCGACCACCGGGGCTCGCCGGCCCGTGTCGCCGAGGAGCTCCACCTGCACCGCAACGCGGTGAGCCGGCGGATCAGGAGGATCGAGACCCTCCTCGGCGCCGACCTGGACGACCCCCAGCAGCGCCTGGCCCTCCAGCTCGCCTGCCGGGCCGCCCGCCTCTGAGCCCCGCCCCGGCCGGCCGTCCCGCCGGCGCGGTGTGGGGACGCGGGGTCAGCCGCCGCGCCGCGCGGCGGACCGCTCGTCGAAGCGGATGGCCCGCAGCCGGTCGGCGGCGGGACGGTCCAGGATCGTCACCCCCGCCGCCGGGGGGAGGGAGCCACCGCGTGCGCGCCTGATGATCGCCTGCCAGCGGCGGCAGTGCCGGGCGAAGACGGCGTCGGTGACGACCCGGCCGCGGGCGAGCTGCCCCTCCCGGGCCGTGCGCGGATCCACGTCGAGCAGGACCAGGTGCACCTCGCCGCCCATCCACCGGGCCAGCCAGGCGAAGCCGTACAGGATGTGCGGCCAGGTGCCCCGGGTGTGCGCGACGGTGCCGCGCCCGCCGCCCAGCAGGGCGCGGGAGATCCGCCACACGTGGGTGAGGTAGACGATCGGGGTGCGGGCCCGGGGCGGGATGGACGCGAGGTAGGGGGCCCACCAGTTGCGGGACTGCCGCGAGTCGATGACCCACGCCTCACCGGCGCGCACCGGCCCCTTCTCGTCGCCGCGCAGCCCGTACAGCCGGTCGAGCAGGGTGCTCTTGCCCGCGCCGGGCAGCCCGGCGAGCAACACCAGCGATCCGGGCGGGTAGCGCAGGTCTCCGGTGAGGTCGTGGCCGGGGGACGACGCGGCCTGCTCGCGCGTCTCGGTGGGACGGGGGGCTTCTCTCGTCATGCGTCTCGGGGCCTTCCGGGTGGCGGGGGCGTCGCCGGGCCGGCGAGGCACCGGAGGCGGCGAGCCGGGGAGGACGGGATCGAGGGCCGTTCGGGGGACGCGTCCGCGTGCCGGGGCGTGCGGCGACCGGGGTGCGGGCCGGCCGCCGTGGGGCTGAGGGGGGCGGGTACGGGTACGGGGGCGGGTGACCCGCGAGCGGGCATGGGACTCCTCGAACGCGCCAGGCCTTCGAGGTCTCCTTCACCCGCGTGCCACGGGCGACCGTCCGGGGGCGCCACGGGGCGCCCGTACTGACCGGGCCGGTTCTTGGGAAGTACTCCCCTCGTCCGTTCCCAGGCTAAAGGACTCCGGCGCGTGGCGCGGTCCCGGCGGGAGAACCGCGCACGGCCCGCCGGTTTCGCCCGGGGGCCCGGGGGGAGGGGAAGCGGCATGCCCAATTTCGACAACACGTTTCTCCTGCTGTTCGAAGGTTACGGCTGGCTGCCCGCCCGCCGGCGCGGCGCCTCTGGCGAGGTGGTCCACACCCGGGTGATGGGGCAGCGCGCGGTGGGCCTGCGCGGGCCGGACGCGGCGCGTTTCTTCTACGACGAGGACCACGTCGAGCGGGGCACGGCCCTGCCCGGCTTCGTGAAGAGCACCCTCTTCGGTCACGGCGCGGTGCACACCCTGGACGGGACCGCACACCGCGTGCGCAAGGCGATGTTCATGTCCCTGATGACCGGCGAGGGCATCGCCGCCCTGGTGGACGCCACCACCGCGGCCTGGGACGCGGCGGCGGCGTCGTGGACCGGCGGGCGCCGTGTGGTGCTCTTCGACGAGACCGCCCGGATCCTGACGCGGGGCGTCTGCCCGTGGGCCGGGATCCCGCTGGACGACGCCGACGTGCCGGCCCTGGCCGCCGACCTCGTGGCCTTGGTCGACGGGTTCGCCACCCTGGGGCCGCGGCACTGGCGGGCACGGCGCGCCCGCGCGCGCCGCGAGGAGTGGCTGGGCCGGCTCGTGCGGGACGTGCGCGGCGGCGCCGTCACCGCGCCGCCGGGCTCGCCGCTCGACGTGGCCGCCCGCCACCGCGACGCCGACGGCGAGCTCCTCGACGCCCGGGTGGCGGCGGTGGAGCTCCTCAACGTCATCCGCCCGACCGTGGCCGTGACCTGGTTCGTCACGTTCGCCGCGCACGCCCTGCACCGGTGGCCCCGGCACCGTGCGGCGCTGCGGGACGGCGACGCCACCCTCACCGAGGCGTTCGCTCATGAGGTCCGCCGCTTCTACCCGTTCGCGCCGTTCGTCGGGGGAAGGGCGGTCAGGGAGCTCTCCTGGCGTGGGGAGCGGATCCCCGCCGGCGCGCTCGTCCTGCTCGACGTCTACGGCCAGAACCACGATCCCCGGCTCTGGGAGGACCCCTACGCCTTCGAGCCGCGGCGGTTCGTCGGCCGCAGGCTCGGCGCGTTCGACCTGATCCCGCAGGGCGGCGGCGACCCGGCCGCCGGTCACCGGTGCCCCGGTGAGACCGTCACCGTCGCGCTGCTGCGAGCCCTGGTGACGCGGCTGGCCCGGCTGGACTACGACGTCCCGGACCAGGACCTGACCATCTCCCTGCGGCGCGTTCCGGCCCGTCCGGCCAGTGGCTTCGTCCTGACCGCCGCGCGCCCCGCCGCGACCGGACGCCTCGCGTCACAGCCCGGGTCCCGCGCGGCACGGTCCTGACCGGAGCCGGACGGCGAGGGCGGCACGGCCGGAATCTCGGGGGCGGTCCACCTCCCCGGACACCGCATCGGGTATCGCGTTGACATCCTTGGCTATGTTCATTAGCTTAATGGCTATAGAAATTAGCCAACGGAGGGTGTCGTGACGGAGTACCTGGAGATCGAGGGCGGGCGGCTCGCCTACGACGTGACCGGGGAAGGCCCGCTGGTCGTGCTCTGCCACGGCATGGGCGACGGCCGGGAGGCGTACCGCTTCCTGGCGCCCCGCCTGGTGGCCGCCGGATACCGGGTCGCGAAGGCGGACCTGCGCGGCCACGGGGAGTCGACCACCGGCTGGCCCTCCTACACCCGCACCGACACCGCGCACGACCTGCTGGCGCTGATCCGTCACCTGGGCGGGCCGGCGGTCGTCGTCGGCCACTCCTTCGCCGGCGGCGCGGCCACCATCGCGGCGGCGACGGATCCGGACCTGGTCGTCGCCGTCGTCGAGATCGGCCCGTTCACCCGGGTCCAGAAGCTCGACCTGGGCGGCCTGCTGCGCGACGGCCGGCACCGCAGGGGCATGATGCTGCTGCTGGGCGCCGGGGCGCTGCGCAGCGTGGGGCTGTGGCGGCGCTACCTCGACCACGCCCACCCCGGCGTCAGACCGGCCGACCACGACGAGTACATGGCCGCGCTGGAGCGCGCGCTGCGCCGGCCGGGCCGGATGGCCGTGGTCGCCAAGATGGGCATGTCCGCCCCGGCCGACGCCGGTGCCCGGCTCCCGGACCTGCGGGTCCCCGCCCTGGTCGTCATGGGCACGCTCGACCCCGACTGGGCCGACCCCGGGGCCGAGGCGGACGGCGTCGTCGCGGGCATGCCGGCCGGGCGCGGCACCGTCGCGATGATCGAGGGCGCCGGTCACTACCCGCACGCGCAGTTCCCCGCCGAGGTCGCCGACGTCGTGCTGCCGTTCCTGAAGGAGCACGCCCGTGGCTAGGGCCGGCCTGTCACCGGCCGCGATCGTCGATCTCGCGCTGCGGATCGCCGACGAGGAAGGCCCGGCCGCGGTCACCCTGTCGGCGGTGGCCGGCCGGGCCGGCGTCGCCACGCCGTCCCTGTACAAGCACGTGCGCAACCTCGCGGAGCTCAACACGCTGGTGTCCGTACGGGTCATGGACGAGCTGGCGGACCGGTTGCGCGAGGCGGTGCTCGGCCGCTCCGGAGAGCAGGCGCTGCGCGCCTTCATGGACACCTGGCGCGGCTACGTCACGGCCCACCCCGGCCGGTACGCCGCGATGGTCCAGACCGCGCGGCCCGAGCTGACCGAGGCGGGCGGGCGGCTGGTCGACATCGTGCTGGCCGCGCTCCGCGCGTACGGGCTGGAGGGGACGGACGCCATCCACGCGACGCGGTGCCTGCGCGCGGCCGTCCACGGCTTCGCCATCCTGGAGACCGCGGGCGCGTTCGGGCTCCCCGCCGACCTGGACGACAGCTACGAGCTGCTGACGAACATGATCATCTCGGGTCTGCCGAAGCCCGCGCGGGACCACGCCGGCGGGTCGGCGACCACGTGAGGGCCTCGTCCGGCGGCGTCGGAGGCGGCCGGGACGTGCCCGGGGACGAGGACGGCCCGTGACCGCCGGGTAGGGCGGCCACGGGCCGGATCCCATGAGCCTCATGCCGGGTCGCGGCGACTCATGGCCGCGGGCGGGCCAAGGGAGGAAACGGCCCGCCCGCGAGGTCGCGGATCAGCGCAGTGCCGCCGCCTCGGCGGCGAGCTTCTCGATGCGGGCGTAGTCACCGGTGGCCAGTGCCTCGGCCGGGGTGAGCCAGGTCCCGCCCACGCAGCCGACGTTGGGCAGCGCCAGGTAGTCGGGGGCCGTCGCGAGCTTGATGCCGCCCGTCGGGCAGAACCTGACCTGCGGCAGCGGGCCGCCCAGCGCCTTCAGGTAGGGCAGGCCGCCGGCGGCCTCGGCCGGGAAGAACTTCATCTCGGTCACCCCGCGCTCGGCCAGCGCCATGACCTCCGACGCGGTCGCCACGCCGGCCAGGAACGGCACGCCGCTCGCCTCGAAGGCGTCGACCAGCGCCGGGGTGGTCCCCGGGCTCACCAGGAACTTCGATCCGGCGTCCACGGAGGCGGCCACGTCCGCCGGGGTGCGGACGGTGCCCGCGCCGACCACCGCCTCGGGCACCTCGGCGGCGATGCGCCGGATGGCCTCCAGCCCGACCGGGGTGCGCAGGGTCACCTCGATGACCGGCAGGCCGCCGGCGACCAGGGCGCGAGCCAGGGGAACGGCGGTCTCCAGGTCGTCGATCACGACGACGGGGACGACCGGGGCGATGTCGAGCAGACTCATGCGTACTCCATGGTGGAAAGGTGCCGGCTCAGCCACGCCGCGGCACCGGTCAGGGCAGGCTGGGGGGCCACGATCAGCGCCGTGGCGATGCCGGAGAGGTAGTCGTTCAGAGTGGGGCTGGCCTCGAACCGGCGGCGGAAGTCGCTGGCGACGACCCGGTCCATGATACGCGGCAGCACCCCGCCGCCCAGATAGACGCCGCCGCGGGCGCCCAGGGTCAGCGCGACGTTCCCGGCGAAGGTGCCGAGCATGCCGCAGAAGACCTCGACGGTCTCCGCGCACAGCGAGTCGTCCATCCGGGCCACGACGTCCGCGGCCGGGAGCCGCGGCGCGTCCACGCCACGCATGAGCGCCAGCGCGCGGTGCAGGCGGGACAGCCCCGGCCCGGACAGCAGGTGCTCGGCCACCACGTGCTCCAGCCCTTCGGCGCGCAGCGCCCGGACGATCTCACGGTCCCGCTCGTCGAGGACCGGCATCGTCACGTGCCCGCCCTCACCGGGCACCGGCACCCAGTCGTTCCCGGCCGGTACCAGGCCGCCCACGCCCAGGCCGGTCCCGGGGCCGAGCACGGCCTTGACGCCGTGCGAGGGCTCCGGGCCCCCCAGCGAGACGAGGTCCTCGCCCGCCAGGTGGGGCAGGGACGCGGCCAGGGCCTCGAAGTCGTTGAGCAGCCAGGCGTTCGGAATCCCCAGGTCGTGTACCGACCCGGTCCACCCGGCGTTCGTCAGGTGGTACCGGTCCCCCGCCACGGGCCCCGCGATCGCGATGCACGCCGCCGCGGGCCGGACTCCGCCCGCGTGGTCCGCGAGGTAGGCGGCCACGGCCTGGGGGAGGCCGCCGTGGTCGGCGCCCGCGAGCACGGCCACCGCCCCGGGGGGCCCGCCGGGCTCGGTGACCAGGCCGAACCGGGCGTTGGTGCCGCCGACGTCGGCGACCAGCCAGGGAAGGCTCACCTGCCCTCCCCGGCGGTGCTCGCCAGGCTCTCCGCGTGCCCGTTGAGGGCGAAGATGCTCGCGCCGCGCTCGGCCGGGCCCGCCGCGCGGCGGAAGGCGCCGAACAGCTCGCGGCCGGTGCCCACCCACTGGGCGTCGGTGAGCGGCGCGCCCTGCGGAGTGCGGGTGGCCAGCTCCTCGGCCGGGACCAGCAGCTCCAGGGTGCCCGCGGCGGCGTCGAGGCGGATCCGGTCACCCTCCCGGACCAGCGCGATCGGGCCGCCGTCGGCGGCCTCGGGGGACAGGTGGATGGCGGCGGGGACCTTGCCGGAGGCGCCCGACATGCGGCCGTCGGTGACGATCGCCACCCGCTGCCCGCGGTCCAGGAGCACCGCCATCGGCGGGGTGAGCTTGTGCAGCTCGGGCATGCCGTTGGCGCTGGGGCCCTGGTAGCGGATGACCGCCACGAAGTCCTGCCCGTCCAGCTCGCCCGCCTCGAAGGCGCGCAGCAGCTCCAGCTGGTCGTCGAAGACCTTCGCCGGGGCCTCGATGACCAGGTGCTCCTCCTTGACCGCGGAGACCTTGCTGACCGCGCGGCCCAGGTTGCCGCTGAGCATGTGGATGCCGCCGTCGGCGGAGAACGCGTCCGCGACCGGGCGCAGCACGTCCAGGTCGGTGCTGCCCTCGGCGCGCTCCTCCCAGACCGGCTCGCCGTCCTTGAGCACGGGGGCCGAGCGGTAGTGGTCCAGCCCGCGCCCGGCGACCGTCAGCACGTCGCGGTGGAGCAGCCCGGCGTCCAGCAGCTCGCCGATGAGCACCTGCATGCCGCCCGCGGCCTGGAAGTGGTTCACGTCCGCCTGGCCGTTGGGGTACATGCGGGTCAGCAGCGGCACCGCCTTCGACAGCTCGGCCAGGTCGTCCCAGAGCAGCTCGATGCCGGCCGCCGCGGCGATGGCGACGATGTGCATGGTGTGGTTGGTCGAGCCGCCGGTGGCCAGCAGCGCCACGCAGGCGTTGACGATCGCCTTCTCGTCGACGACCTCCCCCACGGGCGTGTAATCGTCGCCGTGCACGGTCAGCGCGACCGCCCGCCGGCCCGCCGCCCGCGTCAGGGCCTCGCGCAGCTCGGTGCGGGGGTTGACGAACGTCGCGCCGGGCAGGTGCAGGCCCATGACCTCGATCATGACCTGGTTGGAGTTGGCGGTGCCGTAGAAGGTGCAGGTGCCGGGGGAGTGGTAGGACTTCGCCTCGGCGTCCAGCAGCTCGTCCCTGCCGACCTTGCCCTCGGCGAACAGCTGCCGGGTACGGGCCTTGACCTTGTTGGGCAGGCCCGAGCCCATCGGTCCGGCCGGGACGAACACCGTGGGCAGGTGGCCGAAGTGCAGCGCGCCGATCAGCAGGCCCGGCACGATCTTGTCGCAGACGCCGAGCATCAGGGACGCGTCGAACATGTCGTGCGAGAGCGCGATCGCGGTGGCCATCGCGATGACCTCCCGGCTGTAGAGCGAGAGCTCCATGCCGGCCCGGCCCTGCGTGATGCCGTCGCACATCGCGGGCACGCCGCCGGCGAACTGGGCGACGCCGCCCGCCTTGCGGACCGCGGCCTTCAGGATCGCGGGGTAGGTCTCGTACGGCTGGTGCGCCGACAGCATGTCGTTGTAGCTCGACACGATCGCCACACCCGGCTTGACGGTGCCGCGCAGGTCGATCTTGTCGGCCTCGTCCGCGGCGGCGAAGCCGTGGGCCAGGTTGGCGCAGCCCAGGCTGGACCTGGCCGGTCCGCGCCGCCGGGCCGCCTCGGCCTCGGCGCGCAGCCGGGCCAGGTACGCGGCGCGGCTGGGCCGGCTCCGCTCGGTCAGGCGGTCGGTCACCTCTTGGATCACGGGGTGCACCCGGCCTCCTCGGTACTCGTCGGTTCGTTCTGCGCGTCCTGCCGGGGTCGCGCCGTCGGTACGGTCCGCGCGGTCGTTCATGCGGGGTTCTCCTCGTGCCAGCTCCGGCCGCTGCGGGCGACGAGGTCCAGGGCGCCGGCGGGGCCCGGGGTGCCCGCGGCGTACGGCTCGGGCGGCATGGTCTGCGCGTCCCACTCGCTGCGGATCGGGTCGATCCACCGCCACGCGGCCTCGACCTCGTCGCGGCGCATGAACAGGGTCGGGTTGCCGGCGAGGACGTCCAGGAGCAGCCGCTCGTAGGCGTCGGGCACCCGGCCGGCGAAGGTCTCGGCGAAGCTCAGGCCGAGCGGGACCGGCTTGAGCGTGACCTCGCCCGCGCCCGGCTCCTTGGCCATGATGTGCAGCTGGATGCCCTCGCTCGGCTGGAGCCGGAGCACGAGGCGGTTGGGCGCGCTGCCCGGGAAGATCGAGTGGGGTACGTCCTTGAACTGCACCACGATCTCCGAGCACCGGTACGGCATGCGCTTGCCGGTGCGCAGGTAGAACGGCACGCCGGCCCAGCGCCAGTTCTTCACCTCGGCGCGGATCGCGGCGAAGGTCTCCACCTGGCGGGAGGCCTCGGTGGGCGCGGTGTTGTCGGGCTCGTCGAGGTAGCCGGGGACCTTCGCGCCGCCGGACTCCCCGGCCGTGTACTGGCCGCGGACGGTGAAACGGTCCACCTCGCTGCCGGTGATGGGCCGCAGCGCCTCCAGGACCTTGACCTTCTCGTCGCGGATGGACTCGCGGTCGTTGCGGGACGGCGGTTCCATGGCCACCAGGCACAGCAGCTGGAGCAGGTGGTTCTGCACCATGTCACGCAGCGCGCCCGCGTGGTCGTAGTAGCCGCGGCGGCCCGGCGTGCCGACGGTCTCGGCGACGGTGATCTGGACGTGGTCGATCCACAGGGAGTTCCAGATCGGCTCCAGGAAGGCGTTGGCGAACCGGAGCACGAGCAGGTTCTGCACCGTCTCCTTACCCAGGTAGTGGTCGATGCGGTAGATCTGCCGCTCGTGGAAGATTGCGCCGACCTCGTCGTTGATGTGCTGCGCGCTGGCCAGGTCGCGGCCCAGGGGCTTCTCCAGCACCACCCGTGAGGCGGGGGTGACCAGGCCCGCGCGGTTCACCTCGCGGCAGAACGGGCCGAACGTCATGGGCGGGCTGGCCAGGTAGAAGACCCGGTCCCGCTGCTCGTGCCCGGCGAGCATCCCGGTCAGCCGCGCCCAGCCGGTCGGGTCCTGGCCGCCGATGTCGATGGTGACGTGGTGCAGGCGGTCGAGGAAGCGCCGCCAGACCCCGGGGTCGTCCACCGGTACGGAATCGCGGACCTCCGCGTCCACCTTGCCGCGGAAGTCGGCGTCGGCGAGCCCGCCGCGGGACATCGCGATGATCCGCGTCTCGGGGGACAGGAGGCCGTCGCGGTCCGCGTGGTAGAGCGCGGGGAGGAGTTTCCGCATGGAGAGGTCGCCTGTGCCGCCGAAGACGATCAGGTCGGCGGGCTGCGGGGTCTCAGACATGGGGGAGCGCTCCATGGGATCTACCGGAATTGGGGATAGATCGGACACTAGCCAGATCTTGCGCTCTGCACAAGCGGAGTTTTGTAATTTGGGATGAGAAAGTCTGAACTTTTCATTCCCTAAGCAGATGTGATTCACTTGACCGATGCCTCGACGTCCCGCTGCCGCGCTTGCCACCAGCGGTGAGGTGCTCCGCCTCATCCGCACCGGTGAGGCTGTCACGCGCGCGGACATCGGGCGCGTGACCGGCCTGTCCCGCCCCGCCGTCTCCCTGCGCGTCACCGAGCTGCTCGACCGGGGGCTCGTCGTGGAAGACAGCGAGGGCCCGTCCACCGGCGGGCGCCCGCCCACCAGGCTGCGCTTCAACGCCTCCGGGGGCGTGGTGCTGGTCGCCGCCCTGGGGGCCAGCCGCGCGCAGATCGCGGTCTGCGACCTCGCCGGGGAGCCGCTGGCCCGCGCGGTCCTGGACATCGACGTGGAGGAGGGCCCCGACGTCGTCCTCCCCCTGGTCATGGACACCTGGGACGAACTCCTGGGCGACCGCCCCGCCTCGCTGGTGCTCGGGGTCGGCATGGGCGTCCCGGCCACGGTGGAGTTCGCGGCCGGCCGCACCGAGAGCGCCCGCATCATGGCCAGCTGGACCGGCGTGGCCATCCCGCCGATCATCGCCGACCGCTTCCCCGCGCCGGTCTTCCTCGACAACGACGTGAACGTCATCGCCATCGGCGAGCACCGCGCGGTCTACGCGGGCGAGGCCGACGACCTGCTGTTCATCAAGGTCTCCACCCGGATCGGCTCCGGCGTCATCGCGGGCGGCGAGATCCTGCGGGGGGCGCTGGGCGCCGCCGGGGAGATCGGCCACATCCCGGTCCGCGACGGCGGGGGAGTGCTCTGCCGCTGCGGCAACGTCGACTGCGTCGACTCCGTCGCCAGCGGCACCGCGATCCTGCGCGACCTGCGCGCCCGGGGGCACGAGGTCAAGACCCTGGCCGACGTGGTGAGCCTCGTCCGGGCCGGCGACGCCGAGACCATGACCGTGGTCCGCAACGCCGCCCGGATGCTCGGCGAGGTCGTCGCCACCTCGGTCAACCTGCTCAACCCCGCGGTGGTCGTCATCGGCGGCGACGTGGCCGAGACCTTCCAGCCGCTGGTCGCGGGGGTCCGCGAGGTCGTCCACCGCCGCTCGACCGCCCTGTCGACCAGGAACCTGCGCATCGAGCGCAGCCGCCTCGGCCCCGGCGCCGGGATCACCGGCTGCGCCCACATGGTCCTGGACCACATCCTGTCGCCGGAGGCCGTCGACTCTCCCGGCCTGCACCTGCCCCGGTCCGTCCGCTCCCACGGCTGAGGCCCACGCGGAGCCTCACCGCCGTATCTGCCGAGAAGGGCCGCTCCCGGCCTCGCCGCCGTATCTGCCGAGAAGAGCCCTTTCCCGCGTCCGGCCGGACGCATGACCGGCGCCCGGCCGCGTGTTCGGCCGGGCGCCGGTCATGTGCCCGGCCGCGGTCCGGTGCGCGCCGGTCACGTCCCTTCCCGGGCGGGTGGCTAACCGGCTTCCGGCATCCCGCCGCGGGCCCGGCTCTGGCGGCGCATCGCCAGGACCATGTCGACGACCACCACCACCGCCAGAACGGCGGCCACGGCGATGAGCCAGGTCAGGCCCGACACCAGGCCGAGCACGGCGAAGGCGACCAGCGCGACCAGCACGAACGAGCCCAGACGGATGTGGACCACGTCGCGCGGCGTCGCAGGCACCATGGACCTGCCGTCGGCGGAGGTTTCCTCTGGTCGTTGTCCCTCAGGAGTAGTCATGTTCCCCTCTCCTCGATCAGACGCATCCCGTACCCGGATGCCTCGTTCTCATGTGTCCTGCGGTTTCCCGAGTGCTCTCACCAGTCCTTCGATGTCGGCGACGGTCACGGTCGCACCGGGATGGGGCAAGAAGCCGCCGGGTGCGAGCGCCGGGACCGGGGTCGCGAAACGGACGCAGACCCCTTTCCTGGTGTTGGTCCCGAAGGTCACCCCGCGGTCCGCCAGCGACAGGTGCGGCCCGATGGCCTTCCACGGCGCGTACGGGCCCGTCACGGTGGTGCCCGTGACGTTGGCGATCGGCGTGCGCAACAGCCAGGGCCCGAAGCGGATCGTCAGCCCCTCCTCGCCGACCTCGGCGAAGGCCCGCTCGGGGCTCACCCCGAGCAGCAGGAGGGGGAGCCGCCATACCGGGTCGAAGGCGAACGCGAACCGCGGCATTCAGTCTTCCCAGGGAGGGGTGTCGCCCATCTTGGCGTAGTACTTGGCCAGATGGGACTTGATCCGGTCGACCTCCTCCTTCGGCACGTCGACCCCGCCCCGCGCCCCCTGTATGACCCCTCCGGCGGCGCGCACGGCGCGCGGCACCACCTTGAGCTCGCCCCCGATCACGTCGGCGATCGGCAGCTTGTACGACCCGAAGTTCCCCGGATCGTCACCGTCGTACCAGACGTGCGCGTCGCGGTAGCGGGCGTTCGGCCCGTCCTGGGCGCCGGCCCACGAGCGGACGCGCTTCTCGGCCGCGTCGCCGTCCCAGTCCCTGTCCCGGTCGGCGAGCGGAAGGTCCTGAAATCGGGTCACCGTCATGATCTCACTCCCTCCTTCGGGGTTCCCCTACCCGGTCGTCCCGCTCCATTCCTGCTGGGCGACATATTTGGAGGTTGGGAGGGGAGGGGAGCGGCATGACCGATAACCGTGATGAGACCGAAGACCCGACCCGGTGGAGCACCCCGGAGAAGGACCCGCCGTCCTCCGGTCCGCGCGACGTCGACACCGAGACCCGCGTCGTGGCCGAGCGTTCCGGATCGGACACCTCCTTCCCGGAACGGCCGCTCCCGGCCGACCCGGAGGACGCCCTCCGCACCCGGGAGGGCCGCCCCGGCGGCGCCGACCGCGTCCTCGCCGACCAGACCGCCGAAGACGAGGAGCCCGGTGGCGTCCGCCCCGACGTGGGCCCCGCCTCCTGAGGCGGCCCGGGACCGTTCCGCGCTCCGCGAGGCGTTCCCCGGCCGCCGGCCGCGCGTCGGGCCGGTGCCGGTGGGAGGCTCGTTCCGCGGGCGCCGGGAGACCGCCGTGATCGGCTGTCCCCGGACCGGCGCGGCGGGCCCGGAGGTACGGGATCCGCCGCGCCATGCGGACGTCAGCTCTTGAAGGCGTCCTTGACCTTCTCCGCGCTGTCCTTCAGCTTCTCGCCGGCCTGCTTGAGGTGGCTCTGCGCCTGGTCGTTCCGGCCTTCGGCCTCCAGTCGTTCGTCGTCGACGGCACGCCCGGCGCCCTCCTTGACCTTCCCACCGAGCTCCTCGGCCTTGTTGGCAATCTTGTCCTCGGCACCCATGGGGAATTCCTCCCTTTTGTGGAGTTCTGCCATGCAGGGCTACCACCTGCCCCCAGGCGGAGGGATAAACATGGGCCGGACACCGCCCCCGAGTCCGGACCCGCCGCTCTCCTCGGGGCAGGCCCGTCACGCGCATCCGGCCGGACACGACGGGGAGCCGGCTGAGCGCGGGAGACACGGCGGCCCGGCCCGGCCCTCCGCCGATACCGTGGAGCCATGATCAGGAGTGTCTCGCTGCCCGAGGACTGGGAGCCAAGAGTACGGAGCGCGCTCGGCGGCGTGCTGCCCGGATCACACGACGCCCCACTCCGGCCGCTGGGGGCCGGCCTCGACAACGTGACCGTGCTCCTGGACGGCTCGATCGTGCTGCGGCTGCCGAAGAACGACGACGGGGCCGAGAGCGTCGAGCGGGAGTCCCGCCTGCTGCCCGAACTCGTGCTCGACCTCGCCATCCCCCGCTTCCTGTTCACCGCGCCCAACCCGCTCGGGCCCGGCTCGTTCTGCGGCTACGCCCTGGTCCCCGGCGAGGTGCTCCCGCCCGAGCGGTGGCGTGCGCGAGGGCTGCTCGACCTGCCGGGGCCGGTGGAGCAGGTCGCCGGGGCGCTCGACGCGGTCCACGCGTTCCCGGCGGAAAAAGCAGGCGGGCTCGGGACGCCGGTGTGGGACCTGCGGGGCGACTTCGCCGCGGATCTGTCCCCGGTCCGCGAGGAGGTGCTCCCGAAACTGACGCCGGGGGAGGGGCGGACGCTGCTCGACGCCTGGGAGGGCTACCTGGCGGACGACGCCAACTTCGCCTACCGCCCCACGCTGACGCACGGCGACATGAGCCTGGACCACCTGCTGGTCACCGGGGACATGATCACCGGGCTCATCGACTTCGGCGACGCCGAGATCGGCGACCCCGACTACGACCTGTCCTACCTGTGGGCCGAGGCCGGGCCCGGATTCGTCCGGCGGGTGCAGGCCCGGCGGGGTCTGCCGTTCACCGGGCGGCTGGCGCGGAAGCTCGGCTTCTGGAGCCTGGCCGATCCGGCGCGGGACGTGCTCTTCGGCCTGGAGAACGGTGAACCGGGGCTGGTGGACGACGCGCTCGACACGCTCCGCGCCCGGCTCACGGCAGGGGCCGGGGACGAGCACGGCAGGGGCAGGACAACCAGGTGAACCGCGGGGTGAGCCGGTGAGCGGGCCGGACCGTCCGGAACGGGGCACCGGCGTCCCCGCTCGGCGGACGATCAGCGGTCAGGACGGTAACCGTGATCACCGGCATTTCCGCCGGGGACGCCGGCAGGCGCCCCGCGTGCCCGCTCGCCGCCGGGGCCCGGTGGTGCGGCCCCGGCGGCGGGCGGGTCGGGGGAGACCGGTCAGGACAGCAGGGTCTCGCCGATCCATCCGTCGGCGGAGCAGCCCGGCGGGACGGCGAAGACCGCCGAGCCGATCGGCGTCGTCCACTCGTTGAGCAGGTCCGCCTCGGCCAGCCTCCGCTGAACGGGGATGAACTGCCGGGCGATGTCCGCCTGGTAGGAGGCGAACAGCAGCCCGGAGTCGGCGTGTCCCCGCTCGGTGAGCCCCTCGTCGTAGTTGTAGACCCGGCGGTAGATCCGCATCCCCGGGTCGGTGACGCGGGCCCGGCGGATGTGGGCCTGCTCGGAGATCACCGGGAAGCCGACCGCGTCGAGCTTGCCGAAGTCGGGCTCGTCGTGCTCGTGCTGTCCGGTGAGCGGGGCGCCGGTGTCGAGGCGGCGGCCCACGGTGAACTCCTTGGCGACGGTGTCGGCGGCGTCCCAGGTCTCCATCTCCGCCCGGATACGCCGCAGCACCAGCGTGGTGCCGCCGCGCAGCCACTCGGGACCGTCGCTCACCCACACCGCCCGGTCGAAGTCGGGCGTGCCGGGCCTGGGGTTGACGGTCCCGTCGAGCTGGCCCATCACGTTGCGCTGGGTCAGCCCGGGGGCCTGCGTCTGCGGGCTGCGCCGGAAACCCCGCTGCGTCCAGCGCACCCGGGCGAACGAGCGGGCGTCCTTGACCGTCATGCGCAGGGCGTGGGCCAGGGTGAGGGCGTCGTCGGCGCAGATCTGCAGCAGCAGGTCGCCGCCGCTCCACTCCTTCCTGAGCCGGTCGATCGCGAACGGCGGCAGCGGCGCCACCGCCTCGGGGCGGCGGTCCTCCAGTTCGGCCGCCGCGAACAGGCCGGGACCGAACCCGAAGGTGACCGTCAGCCGGGAGGGCAGGGCGGCCAGTTCGGGCTCGGTGTCGGCCAGGGCGGGCCTGCCCTGGGTCAGCCGCCGGGCGTCATCGGTGAGCAGCCGCATCATCCGTGCGATCGCCTCGCGGCCGGTGCCCGGGAGCAGGTCCAGGCCGACGAAGACACCGTGGGTCTGCGGCGTCGTGGCGATCCCCGCCTGGTGGGCCCCGTGGAAGGGCTCGGTCGCGGCACCACCGGAGGCCGGGGTCACCTGGCCCGCGTCCGGGCCGGTGGTCCCGCCGGGCTCACCCGGTGCGCCCTGACCGGAAGCGCCCTCGCCGGGGACTCTCCGGCCGGCGGCGGCGGTGCCGTCCGGTCCCGGGCGTCCGGCGGTGCCGTCGCCCGGGGCGCACGCCGCCAGGGCGCCGACCGCGGTGAGGGCTCCCCCGGCCAGCAGGCCGCGTCTGCTGAGCCCCGGTTCCCGCATGGGGGGTTCGTACATGAGCTTCCCTCCCCGCTCAGCCGTTGCCCTCACCGGCGTGCGCGCCACCACTCCCCCCGTGGTCCATGCCCTCGCCGGTGGCGCCGTGGCCGGGCTGGTAGTCCTCCTTGCCGCCGGCGAAGTCCTTGCCGACGGCGGTGAACTCCAGGGTCGTGCCGTCCTTGAGGGTCAGGGTGAAGGCGATCTCGGCGCCGGGCTTCACCTCCTCGGTGACGCCCATCAGCATGATGTGGTCGCCACCCGGCTGGAGCCGGTGCGTGCCGCGGGCGGGAATCACGAATCCGCCCTCCTTGGGCCGCATGACCATCTTGCCGCCGGAGTCGGCCACCTCGTGGAGTTCGACCTCCGGCGAGAGCGCCGAGGCGCCGGAGACGACCGTCACCTCGGCGTCGGTGTTGTTGACCAGGGTGCCGAAGGCCGCGGTCATCCCCTTCTTGGTGGTCTTCACCCACGGGTCGACCACCGACAGGACCGGGCCGGTGGCCGCCGGGGCCGCGGTGGCGGAGGCGGTGGCCTGCGGCTCCTGCCGCGCGGCGGGCCGGTCGGTCTCCTGGCCGCCGCAGGCGGACGCGGACGCGGCGGTGAGCGCGGCCAGCAGCCCGGCGGAGAGAGCACGACGAACGATCATGAAAAGTCCTTCCAGGTGTACGGCGCCGCGGCCGGAGCCCTGCTCGACGGGCACGCGGGAACGCCGGATCGGTCACGTGGGACACCCCGTCTCCGGTGGGTTCCGGGGGCGCGGGTGTGGAAAGCCTCGGACGGTCACGTGGGACACCCCGCCTCCGGAGAGACCTGGGGCGAGGGCGTGGAGAACCCCGGACGGAATCGCCGGGTCGTCAGAGGGAGAGAGCGGGGCGGGGCCGGGGAGGACCGCGCCGGTGCGGCACGTGACGGAGCGCGGACGGGCGGGGGAGACCCGGCTCGTCCGGGAAGGGAATCGACGGCGGTGCGGCCGTGGGGTGCGTCTCGAGGACGAGCACCAGGCTGAGCCGGGTGCCGAGGCGCCGGAGCAGGGCCCAGAGCAGGGCCTCGCCGCGGGCGAGCCACAGCGAGGTCAGCGTCACGGCCCAGCCGTGCATGACCAGCATCGCGACGTCGGACAGCAGACCCGCGTGCGGGTGCGCCGGGTCGGCGTGGTGGACCGCCGGGCAGGTCGTGGCGAACAGCAGGTGCAGCGCCGCCTGCCCGCCGCCGAGCAGCGGGAGGATCGTCCGCGCGCCGCGTTCGCGCCCGGTCGCCGGCAAGGCGATCCCGAAGGCCAGGGCCAGCCCGCCCGCCGCGCTCGCCGCCGTGACGGTGCCACCGGCGAACAGGTGCGCGACCACGCCCAGCCCCAGGCACACCGCGGCGAACGCCGAGGCGCGGGCGAGGCGGAAGGGCGAGGCGGCGAGCATGGTGGGGCAATCATCACACACGGGGAGGCCGCCCTCTCCGGTGGTCCCGGCCGGGTCCGGCCGTGTCTCCGGCGGGAAATGCGATATCTCCCGCTGCGCTTTCAGCGGAAAGCGCCCACAGCGAACGGATCGGAATTCCGGGGGGTCGCGGGGTTATGGTCGCAGGTATTCGCTTCGCGAAATCCGTTTCGGAGTGGGGGAAAGAGATGAGTGGTCCGCAGTTCGCCTCCGAGGACCAGCTGTACCAGCGGTTGCTGCGCAACCGGATCGTCGTGCTCGGCAGCGAGGTGAACGACGAGGTCGCCAACCGGATCTGCGGTGAGCTGCTGCTGCTCGCCGCCGACGACGGCGAGCGCGACATCTGGCTCTATGTCAACTCTCCCGGCGGCTCGTTGTCTGCCGGCATGGCGATCTACGACATGATGCAGTACGTCCCGAACGACGTCGCCACCGTGGGCATGGGCCTGGCGGCCTCGATGGGGCAGTTCCTGCTCTGCGCGGGCGCCTCCGGCAAGCGCTACGCCCTGCCGCATGCCAGGATCATGATGCACCAGCCCCTGGGCGGCATCGGCGGCACCGCCGCCGACATCGCCATCCAGGCCGAGCAGACGCTCTACACCAAGCAGATGATGCGCGAGCGGATCGCCTTCCACACCGGCCAGTCGATGGAGCGCATCGAGGAAGACTGGGACCGCGACCGCTGGTTCACGGCCACCGAGGCCAGGGACTACGGGCTGGTCGACCACGTCATCCGCACCACCGGCGAGGTGGTGCGCAGTAATTAGCGTTCCGCGTCGCGCGGGATTCAGCCCTGCGGGCAATCCGGCTCCCAGGGTGATTTCGCTCCGAGAATAATTCCGCGTACGGCGCGATTCCCTTCCGGGAATTCCGTCCGTTGAATGATCCGGTCGGCGGAGTGGCCGGGTCCGCGACAATTCCCTGTCCCTGTCCCTGTCCCTGCCCCGCGCCACGCCCGCCGGAAAGCTCCGCCGTCCGGCGGAGAGCCCGCCGCCCGGGGTGACGCCGATGACGCCCGATTCCCAAGGCCGGTGCGCCGCGCTCCGTCTCCGGCGGCGCCGGCGGGCAGGGTGCGCAGTGCCGTTCCGCCTTGCCCTTGCCCGCGCCGTCGCCAGGCGCGGACCGGGCACAGGGGGGTGCCCCGGCGATTCAGCCGGTGGTCGCCGGCCGGTGCCGGTAAGCCGCAGGTCAGTGGTGGCAGAGCAGGCATCGTACGGCGTGTTCGAGAGATTTGGCGTCGCCGATCGGGGCCGGCCAGGGCAGGCGGATCAGCGTCGGGTCGTCGGCGCCGCAGCGGACGGTCGCCCCGAAGCGGTCGAGCTCCCACAGCCAGGCCTCGGGCACCGGCGCGGTGAGCAGCGAGCCCAGGGCCGTCTCCAACTGCCGCCGGTGGGCGTTGTTGACGTGGTGGAGCATGCGTTCGGCCTCGCCCATCAGCGGGTCGGGGGTGGCGCCGAGATACTCCTCGGCGTCCAGGATGCCTGACTCGGCGCCGGTGATGTAGATAACCTGGCCGATGTCGACGCGGAGGAGCCGGGGCCCGGCGGTACCCTCCAGCGCCTCGAACAGTGCCTCGTCCGGGCACCGCTCCGCGATGGCCACCGCCGTCTCCCGCGCCTCGTGCTCCGGTACGGCCTGCACCCAGCCCTGCACCTTGAGCAGGCCGCGCGAGAGCTCCCGTCCTCCCAGGGAACGGTTCGAGGTCAGGTCCACGGTCACCACCGGCTCGTCCCGCACATCGTGCAGCGGGTCGCCGGGCAGGGCGAGCAGCACCGGGCGGCCTGCGCCGTCCACGCCGCCCCTGGCCGGCATCGCGGGCCGGGTCGTGCCGGCGATCGACACATGGGTGGGAGCCGCCGTGGCGGCGAGCGTGCGGACCCGCTCCGGGATCGGCGGAGCGACGACGGGCTGCTGCATGAACCGGCTCTCCTTGAGATCAGACGTCTTCTACAGCTAAGGTAAGTCTTACCTAACTAAGGCAAACCTAAGCACACAGGAGTGACGATGCGCTACACCGGGCCCAAGGTGCGGCTCTCCCGCAGGGCGGGCGTACCGCTGAGCCGGAAGGCCGTCCGCTACTTCGAGGAGCGGCCCTACCCGCCGGGCGAGCACGGCCGCAAGACGAACCGCCGGCAGACCGGCGACTACGGACTGCGGCTGATGGAGAAGCAGAAGTTGCGCTGGTACTACGACGTGTCCGAGCGCCAGATGGGCCGCTACTGGGACATGGCGGTGCGCAGCAGCGGCCGTTCCGGAGCCGAGCTGGTGGTGCTGCTGGAGTCGAGGCTCGCCTCGCTCGTCCTGCGCGCCGGCCTGGCCCCGTCGATCTACGCCGCCCGTCAGTACGTCTCCCACGGCCACATCACCGTGGACGGCCGGAAGGTCGACATCCCCAGCTACCTGGTCAAGCCCGGCCAGGTCGTCGCGGTACGCGAGAAGTCGCGCCGCATGCAGCCGTTCGTCGCGGCTTCGGAGGGTGTCTACGCCGACGAGCGGATCGCCCCCTACCTCGACGTCGACCACGGCAACCTCCGGTTCACCCTGGTCGACCGCCCGCTGCGCGAGCAGATCGCCGTCCCCGTGGACGAGCAGATGGTGGTGGAGTTCTACTCCCGCTGACCCGCGACGCCGGCCCGCTGCCCGCCGGGTGGCGGGCTCGTTCCACTCCGGCGGGCTCGCTCCCGCCGGTCGTCCCGCACCGGCCGACGGCCCCTCCCGCCGGTCGTTCCGCACCGGGGGTCGGATTCGGTCACGCCGGCGACGGCCGGGGGTCAGTCGAGGGCCGGCGGCCGTCTGCCCGCACCCGCCGGGAGTCCGGTGTCCCGCGTGTCCCGCGCCGAGGGCCCGCCGCCCGGCACCGCGGGAACCCGGTCCCGCAACTCCCGCACCTCGGCCCGGAGCTCGGCCAGCTCGGCCAGGAGCGCGGCCCCCAGCTTCTCGGTGGCCTGCGCCGGCCCCTCGGCGTTCTCCTCCTCCATCGCGCTGACCACCACCGCGATGAAGAGGTTCAGCACCACGAAGGTGCACACGAGCATGAACACCACGAAGAACACCCACGCCCACGGATGCCGGGACATCACCTCGCGGGCGATGTCGGACCAGGCGTCGCCGGTCATCATCTGGAACAGGGTGAACAGCGAGGTGGGCAGGTCCCCGAAGTACTCCGGCGCGGTCTCGTGGTAGAGCTTCGTGCCCATCACCGCCGCGACGTAGAGCACCAGGCCCAGTAGCAGCACGATGGACGTCATCCCCGGTACCGCGGCGAGCAGCGCGGTGACCACCCTGCGCAGGCTCGGCACCACCGAGATCAGCCGCAGCGCCCGCAGGATCCGCAGCGCCCGCAGCACCGAGAGCCCGCCCGCCGTGGGCAGCAGCGAGACCGCCACGATCGCGGCGTCGAACAGGTTCCACGGGTTCCGGAAGAAGTACCGGCCCTGGGCGTAGATCTTGACGCCCAGCTCGGCGACGAAGATGTAGAGCGCCAGATGGTCGACGACCGTGAGCGCCGTCCCGTACCGCTCGACGGCCGTCGCCGAGGTCTCCAGCCCGAGCGTCACCGCATTGATCACGATGATGGCGGTGATGAGGTGCTGGAAACGTGGGGTCTCCAGCGCGGCGCGAAGACGCTCGCGCACCGGCACGGGGGCTCCCGGGTGTCGGACGGCCGAGTACAGCGCTTGATCATAACGGATGGCCGCAAATCAAGAACTCGAAGCGGCCGAACCGGAGATCCGGCCTGATCGGGGTATTTCGCGGGCTCCGGCAAGCGCGTGGTCAGGCGTTCTCCGGTGCCGCCTCCCGGCGGACGCAGTACGCCCCGATCCCCGACTCCAACTGGTCGAAGGCGAGCTCGGCGTGCTGCCGCAGGTGCGGGGCGATGGCCTCGACGGTCTCGCCCGCGATCATGCGCTGGACGGCGTAGGCCGAGAGCCTGCGCAGCACGGCGCAAATCTGGGCGGCCGCGAGCGCGGGGGTGGGGTCTCCGGCGTCCGCTCCCGCCTCGTCGGCGAGCGTCCGGGCCAGAGCCTCCTCCCGGGCCTCGTTCAACGTCCAGAGCCGGGCGTTGAGCGAGGGGCTGGCCGCGATCATCCGGGCGAACCGGTCGCTGCCCTCGTGGAAGCCGTAGCGGTAGTCGCGAGTGTCCACGGCGTCGAGGAAGTCGCGGCGCAGCGCGGCGAGTGCGCTCTCTCCCGGCCTCCGCTCCCGGACGACCTTGCCGGGCAGGTCCTCCATCTCGCCCTCCCGGTCGAAGAGCAGGTCCTCCTTGGTTTTGAAGTAGTTGAAGACCGTGTTGACCGAGACGTCGGCGACTCGGGCGACCTCGGCGACCGTCACGTTGTCGAACCCCCGCTCCAGGAACAACCCCGTCGCGATGTCGGAGATGCGCTGCCGGGTCTCCCGTTTCTTGCGCTCACGCAGGCCCTCGCTCATGGCCTCATCCTATGGTGTCGAGCAAACTTTGCAGTGACTCCAAAAATATGGTTACTCTAAAAATGGAGGTACGCAAATGATCAAGACATCGGCGTTGAGCAAGACCTTCCCCGGGGGCGTCGAAGCCGTCCGGGGCGTGGACATGGCGGTGGAGGCCGGGGAGATCGTGGGATTCCTCGGCCCCAACGGAGCAGGGAAGACGACCACCATGCGGATGCTGACCACCCTGCTCACCCCCAGCGGGGGCAGCGCCACGGTCGCCGGGCACGACCTGGTCACCGGCCCGCGGGAGGTGCGGCGGCGGATCGGCTACGTCTCCCAGGGCGGTGGGATCGGCCCGGCCGACCCGGTCGGGGAGGAGCTGGAACTCCACGCCATGCTGTACGGCATGCGCCCGGCAGAGGCGCGCGAGCGGGTCGCGGAGCTCCTCGACCTGTTCTCCCTCACCGGCCTCGCCGACCGGCCGGGCGGGGCGCTCTCCGGCGGCCAGCGCCGCCGCTTCGACCTGGCTTTCGGGCTGGTCCACCGCCCGTCGCTGCTCTTCCTCGACGAGCCCACCACCGGCCTCGACCCGCAGAGCAGGGCCGACCTCTGGGCGCACATCCGGAGGCTGCGCGACGAGCACGGCCTGACGGTCTTCCTGACCACGCACTACCTCGACGAGGCGGACGCGCTCGCCGACCGCCTGATCATCATCGACCACGGCGTGATCGTCGCCGAGGGCACCCCGGCCGGGCTCAAGGGCGGCACCGGCACCCTCGATGACGTCTTCCTGTCCATCACCGGCCGCTCCCTGCGGGACGGCACGACGGACGAGGGGCGGTGAGCGGCCCGATGACCGTCGTCCGCGACACCTGGCTGATCTTCCGGCACAACGTCCGGATCTCCCTGCGGCAGAAGGCGGGGATCGTTTTCGGCGTCCTGCAGCCGCTGCTCTACCTGGCGCTGTTCGGCCCGCTGTTCGCCACGATCGGCACCTGGGAGATCCTGGTCCCCGGCCTGCTGCTCCAGGTGGCGCTGTTCAGTGCGGGCATGGCCGGGTTCGGCATCGTCTTCGACGCCAGGTCCGGGGTGCTCGAACGGCTGCGCGTCACCCCGGCGCACCGGGTGGCCCTGCTGCTCGGCAGGGTGCTGGGCACATCCGTCACCCTGCTGATCCAGTCGGTCGTGCTGGTCGCGGCCGGGTACGCCTTCGGGCTGCGCGCACCGGTGCCCGGCGCGCTGGCCGGGCTCGTCCTGATGATCCTGCTGGGGATCGGGCTGGCCGCGCTGTCCAATGCCATCGCGCTCACCATGAACCCCGACGCGTTCGCTCCGGTCATGGGCACGGCGATGGTCCCGCTGCTCCTGCTCTCCGGGGCCTTCCTGCCGATGTCGATGGCACCCGGCTGGCTGGACGCGCTCTCGCGGGTCACCCCGTTCCGCCACGTGCTCGAGGCCCTGCGCGAGCTCTTCGCCGGCCGCTACGCCACCGGGACCGTGGCCGCCGGCGTCGCCGTGGCCCTGGCCCTGGCGGTGGCCTGCGTCGCCGTGGGCACCCGCGTCTTCAACCGGGAGAACGCCTGAGACCCCGTCCCCGGAGCGCGGCGGACCCCTGATCCCCGGCCCCGGCAGGCCGTTCCGCGCCGGACGGGTCGTACCGCGACGGGCCGGTCGGGTCACCCCTGGCCCGGCCGGTCGGGCCGCTGCCCGCCCGGCGGGTCGTGCCGGTCGCGGCCCGGCCGGTCGGGCCGTGGCGGGCCGTAGGGCTCGATCCTCGGATCGGAGTAGACGCCCCCGCCCGTCCCCGGATCGAGGCGGTCCGCGGCGCTCTCGCTCACGCGCAGGCCGTACAGGCCCCGGTCGGGATCGACGGACACCAGGCCGTAGCCGGTGTCGACCTCCTCTTCCGACAGGCCCAGGCGGCGCATCGCGTCGGCGAGCGTCGCCCGGGGCTGGAGTCGTACGGTGACCAGACGCATGCCCTCACGCTACGCGCCTGGCCCGGCGGCGCAACGAGGCGAGCAGGGCCCGTGTGTCGACGATCCCGTAACCGTAGTCGTCGTCGAACCCGACGTCGCTGCGGTCGTCGGCGGTGCGGCGCAGCAGGGTGCGCAGCTGGGCGGGGGAGAGCCGGGAGGAGGGCCAGAGGGTGCGCACGGCCGCCACCAGGCCGGCGGCGACCGGGCAGGCCGCCGAGGTGCCCGAGTCGGGTTCGCGGTCGCCGAAGGCCCGGGAGCCGGAGAAATGGGTGTAGCAGCAGATGTCGGGCTTGCGGGCGGTCAGGCGGCCCGGCCCCTGGGAGGAGTAGCCGACCCGCTCGCCGCGGACGTCGACGCCGCCGACCGACAGGACATCCGGGTGGGAGTTGGCGCCAGCGATCGGCCGGTCGGGGTAGGCGCACCGGCTGTCGCGGCAGTCGCGCCCGCAGTTCCCGGCGGCGAACAGCACGTCGGCGCCCGCCCGGTCCAGGCTGGAGACGATCAGGTTGAACGGGTGGGCCGGGTTGTCGGAGTAGTTGCCCGGGTGACCGACGGGGAAGTCCCAGAGCGGGGAGAAGGAGCCCCAGCTGTTGCTGATCACCAGGGAGCGCGATTCGGCGGGCCGTTCCGCGAGGACGGTGCGCAGGTGGGCGAAGGCCGCGACGGCGTCCGAGAGCAGGCCGTCGAGGGCCGAGCCGCCCGGACGCCGCGAGAGCAGCACCGGGACGTCGATCAGCGAGGCCCGCGGGGCGGCGATGAGCGCGTCGAAGGCGCACATCGTGCCGTGGTCGACGGCGAACTCGCCCGCCCCGCCGTCCACCCCCGCCGGGCTCCAGCTCCGCTCGGCGTCGAGGTTCACCTCGCGGTCGAGCTGCCGGGTGACGTGCCGGGCGTTGATGCCGGTGTCGAGCACCGCGACGGCGACGCCCGTGCCGTCCAGGCCCTCCTCCGCCAGCTCGGCGACCCGCAGCAACCGCTCCACGTCGTGCCAGTCGCCCACCGGGGGGTCGCCGCCGCAGGTGAGGTTCGGGCCGATCACGGGGTCGGCGAACACGCCCACGACCTCCGGGCGCAGCGCGGGCAGGAGGGTGACCCGGGTGGAGATCTCGTCGTCGGAGATCTCCCCGCGGACCACCACCGACGCCTCCCGGGCGGCCATGGAGAACGTCAGAGGCTGGTTCAGCGAGAGGGGGTCGCCCCCGCCTGGCACGGGCCGGGGCACGACGACCGGCGCGAAGGAGGGGTCGAGCACGACCCCGGGAAGCGTGTCGGCCACGTCGGCCGCGGGCGTGCTCACCACGGGGTCGGCCACGGCCGCGACGACGTCGGGGGAGGGGCGGAGCTGGAGCAGGACTCGCATGATGCACCACCGGCGATGAGAGGGGACCGATTCCCACCACATTCCTGCATCGACAGTGATCACGTCCACTGGTCGAATCCTTACTCAACCAGGACGTACATTCCCCAGAACCCGCAAATCGCAGACATGGATTTCCTTCCCTGAGCGGGTGCCGGTCACTAGCGTTGGGCGGCATGACCGCAGCGGCCGAGACGACGCCCACACCGCACCCCGACGCCCGGCACGAACACTGGCTGAGCACCCGGCCCAGGCTGGTCGTGGCCAGCGGCTTCATGCTCTTCCTGGAGCTGGCGCTGATCCGGTGGACCGGATCGAACATCGTCCACCTGAGCTACTTCACCAACTTCGTCCTGCTCGGCTCCTTCCTCGGCATCGGGCTCGGCTTCCTCCGGGTGGGCCGCACCACCCGGCAGCCGTACTACTCGCCGATCGTGCTGGCCGCCCTGGTGCTGGTCGTCCTGCTCTTCCCGGTCACCGTCGACCGCCAGACCGAGGGCGTCCTGTACTGGACGAGCCTGAGCGCCAGCGGGCCGCCGCCCTGGCTGATCCTCCCCGTGGTCTTCGCCGCGGCGGCGATCGTGCTGATGGGCCCGGCCGAGCTGGTCGGGCGGTGCTTCCCCGAGCTCGACCGGCTGGAGGCCTACCGCTACGACCTGATCGGCAGCCTGACCGGGATCGGGCTGTTCACCGCCCTGTCGTTCCTCAGCGCGCCCCCGGTGGTGTGGGGCGCGGTCGCCGCGGTCGCCTACGCCGTGCTGCTGTGGCCCCGCAGGTTCTGGGCCCGCGTCGCGCTGCTCGTGCCCTCGCTGGTCGTGGTCGGGGCGCTCGCCGTCGAGACGCTGACGGCCGGGGCCCTGTGGTCGCCGTACTACAAGGTGACCTATGTGCGCGGCTACTGGAACGACGTGCCGCTGATGAACATCGACGTCAACGGCATCCCGCACCAGCAGGCCACCCCGGCGAGGAACCGCCTGGAGTGGGAGCGCCAGTACGCCCTGCCGTACGAGCGCTCGGCGGCCGCGGGCCGGCTCGACGACGTGCTGATCGTGGGCGCGGGCAGCGGCACCGACGTGTCGATCGCGCTGTCCAAGGGCGCCAGGCGCGTCGACGCCGTGGAGATCGATCCCAAACTGCTCGAACTCGGCCGCAGCCACCACCCGGACCGGCCTTACGACGACCCCCGGGTCACCACCCACGTCACCGACGGCCGCGCCTTCCTGGAGCGCACCTCCGACAAGTACGACCTGATCCTGTTCGCGCTGCCCGACTCGCTCACCCTGGTCTCCGGCGCGAGCTCGCTGCGGCTGGAGAGCTACCTGTTCACGCAGCAGGCGATGGAGGCCGCCCGTGACCACCTCAAGCCCGGCGGCTCCTTCTCGATGTACAACTACTACCGCGAGAGCTGGCTGGTCGACCGGCTCGCCGCCACCATGCAGGCCGCCTTCGGCCACAAGCCGTGCGTCGACATCGTCAGCGAGACCGGTCAGCAGGCGGTCATCACCGCCGGGCTTACCTCGGACGCGCAGCGGTGCGGCGGCGAGTGGGCGGGGGCGACCGCCGAGACGCCGCCGCCGACCGGCGACGACCGGCCCTTCCTCTACCTGAAGGACCGGACGATCCCGGAGATCTACCTCATCACCCTCGGCCTGATCCTCATCGTGAGCATGCTCGCCGTCCGCGCCGTGGCCGGGCCCTACACCCGGATGCGTCCCTACACCGACCTGTTCCTGCTCGGGGTGGCGTTCCTGCTGCTGGAGACCAAGAGCGTCACCGGGTTCGCGTTGCTGTTCGGCACCACCTGGGTGGTGAACGCGATCGTGTTCGCCGGGGTGCTGGTCGCGGTGCTCGCCGCCGTGGAGGTGACCCGCCGCTTCCGGGTCCCGCCCCTGCCGGTGATGTACGGGGTGCTGCTGGCCGGGCTGCTCCTGGCCTGGCTGGTGCCCAACTCCTGGCTGCTGGGCCTGCCGCTGCCGCTGCGCGCGGTGGTCGCCGTGGTCGTGGCGTTCCTGCCGATCTTCGCGGCCAACGTGGTGTTCGCCAAGCGCTTCGCCGACTCCGCGGACGGCACGGTCGCCTTCGGCGCCAACCTGCTGGGCGCGATGGTGGGCGGCTGCCTGGAGTACCTGGCGCTGGTCGTCGGCTACCAGGCGCTGCTGATCGTGGCGGGCGTGGTCTACCTCGGGGCCTTCGCGCTGCTGCCCAGGACCGCGCGGGTCGGCTGAGCCCGGCGACCCGGGAAGGATCGGGAAAGGAAAAGACGGCGGCCCGCTCTCCCCTCGCCGGGGAGAGCGGGCCGCGGACGTCCGGTGGGTCAGAACCCGCAGATCTCGCTGAGCGACTGCGCGTTCTTACCGTTCTGGGTGGGGGTCTGGCTCGGCTTGGCCGCCGCCACCCTGGTGCGCGTGGGCGTGGGGGAGGGCGTGACACCGCTCGCGCCCGGGGCAGGTGTGGCACTGCTCGCGCCGGGAGCGGGTGTGGTGCCGCTCGCGCCGGGGGAGGCGGGGGCGGCCTGGGGGCGGCGGGTCGGCTGCACCGACTGGCGCAGCGTCCTGGCGGTCGCGGTGCGGATCTTCTGCCAGTCGGGCGAGCCGGTGTAGAACTCCGGTGGCACGAACTGGAGGCTGACGATCCTGGCGTCCTTGACCTTCAGCCCCAGTTCGGCGATGTGCTCCAGCAGTTCGCGCGGGATGTTCGTCCTGGCCATCCTCTTCGCCACGCTTGCGATCTTGACGAAGTTGGTGAGCACGACCGAGGGGGTGGCCTGCTGGGCGAAGGCGCCGATGACGCAGCGCTGGCGGGCCATCCGGGAGAAGTCGTCGCTGCCGACGCGGGAGCGCCCGTACCAGAGCGCCTCCTCGCCGCTGAGCGTCCGGTAGCCGGCCTTGATGGTGCCCGCGGTGCCATAGAGGCCGCCCCATGGGATGTCGCGCTCCACCTTGATCTTCAGGCCACCGATGGCGTCCACGAGGTGGGCGAAGCCGTACATGTTCACCAGGGCGTAGTAGTCGATCTTCAGGTTGAGCGTGTGGCCGATGGCGTCCATCAACGCCCGGGGGCCCCGCTGCCCGTCCTTCTTGCCCGGCATGACCTCGGGGTGGTCCTCGGCGTACTGCCAGACCTCGTTGAGCAGGCCGCCGTTGGGCAGCTCGCGCATGAAGCCGTTGGGGAACCGCTTGCCGAGCGCGGTGCCGGTCGGGAAATGGACATGCTGGAGGTTGCGGGGGAGGCTGAACATGGCCGTGTTGCCGGTCTTGATGTGCACGCTGGCCACGGTCATGCTGTCGGTGCGGATGCCCTCCCGGTTGCCGGCGCCGTCGCCGCCGACGAGGAGGAAGTTCACGCGCTCGCGCCCGCCCCAGGGGTCCTCGTGCTTGATGGGCGTCGCGACGGGGTCCTCCCCCTCGCTCGGGAAGATGGCGTCGGCCGCGTCCTGGATGGTCAGCACGGTGCTCGCGGTCAGCGCGAACGGCGCCATCACCGACACGCACAGCACGCCCACCACGATGCCCGAGACGATCTGCCCCCGGCCGCTGAGCCGCTCCGGCTTCAGCGAGATGTAGGAGGACAGCAGCAGCAGGAACCAGGCGAGCCCACCGACGATGGCGAGGACCACGCCGGTCGTGAGCGTGCTGTCCCGGGTCAGGAAACCGGCGTTGTTCGCGATGATGAATCCGGAGACCACCGCGGTCGCCAGCAGCAGGCCGAAGATCCCGAGCAGGATGTAACCGGTGCGCCGGTGCCCGGCCCGCAGGTGCGCAGTGCCCGGGAGGATCGCCGACAGCGCGGTCCAGCCGATGAGCCCGGCGGGCGTCAGCGGTTTGGCGAACCGGGGGCGTCCCTTCTGCGCGGACCCGGCCGGTCCCCTGGAGGCCCCCGCGGCCTGGCCGGGCCGCACCCCCGGCGGAGTCGTGTCCGGACTCTCGGGCGCCTCCCGCGTGAGGACCGCGGCTTGCGTGGCGGCTTGCGCGCCCGCCGGTGCGGTGTCCTGCGGGCCCGGGACGCTGTCCCCGCCGGATGCGCCGGGGGAGGGGGCGTCCGCGTGGCCGGGGGCGCTCTGGGCGGCCACCGGGTCCGACGCGCCGTGAGGACCTGGAGGACCTGGAGGACCGGGAGGGCCGGACGGCACCGCGGAGCCGGAGCCGGGACCGGGTCCGTTCGCCGGGGCGGGGCCGGAGCCGGGTCCGTTCGCCGGGCCGGACGGTCCCGCCGGGCCGGGCGCACCACCGGGGGCGCGGCCTGTGCTACGCCGGCGGGAGCGCCGTTTCCCGCTTTCGTCGGCGAGATCCCCCGAGTCTTGCCCAAGGCGCATCGTTACACCGCTTCCTACTATGTATATCCCGGTCCACCAGGCAAAATGGCCATGGTTCCCCGATTCCACGGAATTGCCTGGATTCTAGTCCCCATACCGGAACATGGCGGACAGATGGCCAATCTATGGTGAATGACCTCTTAACCTATGGCGTCGAGGACGCCGGGCCGGTCAGGTGCCGTACGCCGGAGGCCCTGTCCTTCTCGCGATCCCGGCGGGGGCGGCGGTTGCCGTGGGCCGGGGAGCCGTGGTCGCGAGAAGGGCGGCGGCGGTGGCGGGGCCGGGCGGTCGTACGGCATCGGCCCCCGGGGCGGCGGTCCCGGCGGAAAGCTCCACCCGGGCGGGAATCCCCGCGGCGGTCCCCGCGACCACGGCTCCCGGGAGGAGGGTGTCCGGTCCGGCCGGCCCCGGTCGTCTCCGGGGCGGTGGAGGCGGCGGATGCTGGCCGCTGCCTGTCACTCCGCCTCCCCGGTAATCCGAGTGCCCATAGACCTGCAGGTCCGGACTTTTGCCGAATTTAGGGCGTAAGCATACTGATTTATCAGCCGTCACGGATGTCGCTGCGTTCGGTTACATTCCGAAATCATCCAAGGTGATCTCCGCGATGTCCGGGACCGCACCGGGTGCCGTGACCTAGCTTCGAAGTCATGAATCTGCAGCAGCTCCGCTATGTGGTCGCGACGGCGGAGCATCGCACCATGACCGACGCGGCCAGGTCGCTCTACATCGCCCAACCTGCGCTTTCCCGTGCGATCAGAGATCTGGAACGGGAGCTCGGGATGACGTTGTTCGCACGTTCGGGACGTGGGGTCGTCGTCACGGCGCAGGGACGTCGGGTGGTCAAGCTGGCCCGGGAGGCACTCGACGCCGTTCGCGAGATCGAGTCCCTGTCCACGCATGGCCACACCTCCGAGGCGGAGCTCCGCATCGCCTCGACGCCCAGCCTCGAATCGGGGCTGGCTGGACGCCTCCTCCCCGCCTACACCGCCGAGCACCCCGGGGTGCGCGTCCACATCGTCCGCTGTGACGGGCGCGACGGCGTGGTCAACGCCATCAGGGACCACCGGGCCGACCTCGGCCTGACGGACCTGCCCGTCCCCCCCGATCTGGTCAGCCACCCGCTGGAGCGCCAAGAGATCGTCCTGATCTCCCCGCCCGGCGTGGACCTGCCCGATCCGGTGCCGGTGAGGAGGCTCAACGGCATGCGGCTGGTGCTGCCGAGCCCCGGCAGCGCCCGGCGCAAGGAGTTCGACGCGCTCTTCGCCAAGCACGGTGTGGCCCCCGTGGTGGTGAACCACGTCGACGAGCGCGGCAACTGGCTGAGCGCGATCTCGGGTACGGCCTCGATGCTCTGGTACCGGGGGACGGCCGACCAGGCCGCCCGCGCCGGGCTCGTGGTCCGCACCCTCGATCCCTCGGTCCGCCGGGTGATCGCCCTTGTCCACGCGCGACGGCGGCTGCCCGCCATCGCCCAGGAGTTCCTGTCCGTGGCCGAAGGTGGGTCGGCCGCGTAAGGACGCCGTGGGTCGTCCGTTCTCCCATTCCCCCAGAGGCGGCGCAGGTGGGAGCGCCGTCCTCTCCGACACCGGGCGATAGGCTCGGTCTCGATGACTATCTTGCGCCTGCGCGGCCGTGAGTTCCGGCCCGGCGAATTCGCGATCATGGCGGTGGTCAACCGCACCCCCGACTCCTTCTTCGACCGGGGAAGGACGTACGGCTTCGACGCGGCCCTGGAGGCCGTGGACGCGGCGGTGGCCGCGGGGGCCGACATCGTGGACATCGGCGGAGTCAAGGCGGGCCCCGGGGACGAGGTCGACCCCGCGGAGGAGATCCGCCGGGTGGCCGACCTGGTCGCGGCGGTCAGACGGCGCCATCCCCGGCTCATCATCAGCGTCGACACCTGGCGTGCCGAGGTCGGCGAGGTCGTCGCCCAGGCGGGCGCCGACCTGCTCAACGACACCTGGGGCGGGGTCGACCCCGCGCTGGCCGGCGTCGCCGCCGAGCACGGCATCGGGCTGGTCTGCGCGCACGCCGGACGCGTCGCCCCGCGCACCCGCCCGCACCGCATCGCCTACACCGATGTGGTCGCCGACGTCGTCCGCTACACCGTGGACCTGGCCGAGCGCGCCGCCGCCGCCGGTGTGCCCAGGGAGTCGATCCTGATCGATCCGGCGCACGACTTCGGCAAGAACACCTGGCACTCCCTGGAGGTCAGCCGCCGCCTGGACGAGATGGTCGCCACCGGCTGGCCGGTGCTCGTCGCGGTCTCCAACAAGGACTTCGTCGGTGAGACCCTCGGCGGCCTGCCGGTCGCCGAGCGCCACGCCGGCACCCTGGCCACCCTGGCGGTCTCCGCGTGGCAGGGCGCCAGGGTCTTCCGGGTCCACGACGCCGCCTCCGCGCGCACCGCCCTGGCCACCGTCACCGGACTGCGCCGTCGACCCGGGCGTCCCGCCCCGCCGCCGGACGCGCCCGGTGACGGGAGGCGGACGAATCAGGAATAGATCACCGACAGGAAGCGGATCAGGATCTCCTCCCGCTTGCTCGCCGGAAGGGCGTCCAGGACCGCGTTGACCACGGCCATCTCCGGCTGGCCCGAACCGCCGAGGTCCACCCCGACCGAGGCCGCCAGCTCGGCGAACGCGGCGTCGTCCAGCGCGTCCAGGTCCAGCCCGGCCACCAGCTCCACCAGCCCCTCGGGCAGCCGCGCGGGACCCCGCTCGCGGGCCGCCCGCGCCGACTCCGCGATCACCTCCAGCATCGCCTCGACCCCCCGCAGGGTCACCCCCGTCACCGTGACGTGGATGTTGGCCGGGATGCCCGCGTAGGAGAGCTGCGGCTGCAGGAACCAGCCGCGCTTCCTGGCCTCGTCCGACAGTACGAACACGTCCAGCTCGTCCGAGCCGAAGGCCACCAGCGCCGACTCGGGGTCGCCGAGCACCCGCAGGCCCGGGATCGCGGCGAGCCCCTCACGGAGCCTGCGGGCGGCCGCCAGCGTGGCGCGGCCGAGCTCCAGGTAGCCCTCCCGGCCCAGGGCGTGCAGGGTGGCCCACGCGCCGCCCAGCGGCCCGGCGGACTTCGAGCTCTGCACGGTGGCGTTGATCACCGTGTAGCCGGGCCAGGACGCCGAGGCGAAGTACGCCCTGCGCCGCAGCGCCGGATCGGCGAACAGCACCACCGAGGCGCCCTTGGGGGAGTAGCCGAACTTGTGCAGGTCGCAGGAGAGCGAGGTCACCCCGGGCACCGACAGGTCGAACGGCGGGATCCGCGCCCCGGCCTCGCGCAGCCACGGCAGCAGCCACCCGCCCACGCACGCGTCCACGTGGCACGGCACGCCGCGTGCGGCGGCGATCCCGGCGAGCTCGGCGACCGGGTCGACCACGCCCTGCGGGTAGGACGGGGCCGAGGCGACCACCAGCACCGTGTCCTTGGTGATCGCGGCCTCGGCGGCCTCGGGGGAGGCCCGGAACGTCACCGGGTCCACCTCGACCGGGTCCACCTCGACCCCCAGGTAGTGCGCGGCCTTGTGGAAGGCCGGATGCGCGGTGACCGGGACCGCCATCCGGGGGCGCCCCGGCACCCGCCGCGAGTCCCGCGCCGCCTTCACGGCCAGCATGATCGACTCGGTGCCGCCGCTGGTGAAGATGCCGCAGCCGCCGCCCAGCAGCTCGGCGACCGCGCCGACGACCTGCTTCTCCATCTCCACGACGCTGGGAAAGGCCGTCGGGTCGAGGGTGTTGACCTCCAGCATCTCGAAGTAGGCCGCCGCCGCGGCCTCGTGCACCTCCGGCCGCCCGGTGTCGTAGACGTACGCGGTCACCTTGCCGCCGCGCACCGGCAGGTCGTCCTGCCGCAGACGGGCGATCTCGGCCAGCAGTTCCTCGGCGCCGCGGCCCTTCTCGGGCAGGCTCATCGGTCTCCTCGGGGGGACGGCTCGCGGGGAGCCGGAAAGGGACGGGACCCGGCGGGCACCGGGGGATGCCAGGATCACACAGATCGCGGGCGAGGGGATCACGGGGCGGCCGGGCGGACGCGGGGGAACGGGCCGGGGAGCCCCCCGGTGAGGGGACGGCGGCCGGGCAGGGGGCCCGGACGGGGTGTGCGGCGCGGCCGGGCAGGGGACCCGGTCAGGTGCGTGGCGTGGCCGGGCAGGGGACCCGGGCGGGCACGCGGCGCGGTCAGGCAGGGGGCCCGGGCAGGCCCGCGGCGCGGTGGACGGTCCGGTGCAGGTTGGTGCGGAACCAGCGCAGTGTGACGGGGTCCTCGGCACCCCCGAACCCGCCGTCCCTGTTCAGCACCCCGCCCATCAGGAAGCCGTTCACCGACCACATCAGCGTCCACATGATGTAGCGCAGGTCGACGTCGGGGCCGACGTGTCCGGCCTCCGCCGCGGCGTCGATCACCATGGAGACGAGGTCCATCAACGGTTTCATGTACTCGCGCTCCGGCTCGACGAGGTCGCCGGCGTCGGCGAGCCACCGGTGCATCCGGAGCGCCGGCGTCTCGGGATGCACCAGGCAGTAGTCGATGTAGTGGTCGACGATCCGGTGGATCACCGCCGCCGTCTCCTCGGGGGTGGACGGGACGAACCCCTTCAGCGCCGCCTCCAGCGACTCCCGCTCCGCCAGGTACGCGCGGTCGAGCACCGCGAGGTACAGCTCCCGCTTCCCGCCGAACTCCTCTCTCAGGACGTCGGGGCTCAGCCCGGCCGCCTCGGCGATCTGGCCGCTGGACGTCCCGTCGTACCCCAGGGCGGAGAACAGGCGGGCCGCGACCTGAAGGATCATCTCGCGCCGGTCCTCGTCACCCGAAGTCATGACTGCGACGGTAGGCGCGAGCGGATCACGTGACCAAGCACCTGATTGGCAAAGATCGGTCAAGATAGCGGAAGTCGTACGACCGCCCGCAGACCGGGAGAAGCGTCCTCCAGGTGGACCGCGCCCCCGTGGGCGTGGACGGTCTCGCGCACGATCGCCAGGCCCAGTCCGGCCCCGCCCTCGTCGCGGCTGCGCGCGCTGTCCAGCCGGGTGAAGCGGTCGAACACCCGCTCCCGGTCGGCTTCCGGGATGCCGGGCCCGTCGTCGGTGACGGTCAGCACCGCGTCGGCCCCCTCGGTCCGCAGCGCGACGACCACGGGGGCGGAGGTGTGCCGCAGCGCGTTGTCGACCAGGTTGACCAGCACCCGCCCCAGGTCCAGCGCGTCCCCGGTGACCACGATCGCCCCGTCCTCACCGGCGGGGCCGGTCGCGATCTCGACGGTGACCGCCTCGCCGTACCGCTCGACGGTCTGCGGCACGAGCTGGTCCAGCTCCACGGGCTCCCGGCGGGCCAGCGCGCCGCCCCGCTCGTCCAGGCGTGCCAGCGCCAGCAGGTCCTCCGCCAGCCGGGACAGCCGCATGGTGTCCTCCAGCACGCCCTCGGCCGTCTCCCGCCAGTCCTGGCCCTCCGGATGCCCCAGCGCCACCTCCAGCTGGAGCCGGATGCTCGCCAGCGGGCTGCGCAGCTCGTGCGCCGCGTCGGAGACCAGGGCCCGCTGCCGCTGGTCGGCCTTCTCCAGCCGGCCCAGCATGTCGTTGAGCGTGATGGCCAGGCTGTGCACCTCGTCGCGCGCCTCGGGAACCGGCAGGCGGCGCGAGCGGGCGGTGTCGGTGATCTCCTCCGCGCCCCGGCGCAACGCCGCGATCGGCCGCAGGGTCCTGCCGACGATCAGCCAGCTGGCCCCGGCGAGCTGCAGGAGCAGCAGCGGCGTCCCGATGAGCAGCACGTGCCCGGCCGTGGCGATGCTGGTCTGCACCTCGCTGAACGGGCGTGCGGCGATCACCGTCCGCCCGCCGTCGGCGCTGAGCACCCGGACGCGCAGCACGTGCGGGATGCCGTACGGCTCACCGTTCAGGAAACGCGCCTCGCCCTTGTGGATCGCCGCGGCCCGCTGCCGCGCGTCCAGCAGCGGGACCAGCCTGTCGGTGCCGGCGGTGGCGTGGGTGATCCGCCCGGAGGCGTCGAGCACCTGCAGCAGGACGCCGTCGGGGGAGCTCAGCTCGTCCGGCAGCCGCCCGGCGTCGGCCAGGGAGACCGTGCTCCTGGCCCGCTGGTGGATCGAGTCGTCGATCGTGATCAGCAGCGCCCTGCCGAGCACGTCGACCATCACGTACGCCGAGATCGCCAGCGCCACCGCGAGCACCGCCGAGGCCGCGGCGGTCACCCGGAAGCGCAGGCTCTTCCGCCGCCACCAGCCGACCGTGCGCCGCACTCTCTGCGGGGCCGGATCAGCCGCCATCGCCGGCCAGCCGGTAACCCGCTCCCCGCACCGTCTGCAGCGCGTTCCGGGAGAACGGCGCGTCGATCTTGCGGCGCAGGTAGCCGACGTAGACCTCGACCACGTTGGGGTCGGTGTCGAAGGTGTCCCAGACGTGCTCCAGGATCTCCGACTTGGAGACCACCTCGTCGCGATGGCGGAGCAGGTACTCCAGGAGGGCGAACTCCCGGGGAGTCAGCTCCACCGGCGTGTCGCCCCTGCTCACCCGCCGCCGCGCCGGGTCGAGCGTCAGGTCCCCGGCCCGCAGCACGGCCGGCCGCCGGTGCGCGCCGCGCCGCAGCAGCGCCCGCAGCCTGGCCACCAGCACGACGTACGAGAACGGCTTGGTCAGGTAGTCGTCCGCGCCCAGGTCGAGCCCGTCGGCCATGTCGTACTCGCCGTCCTTGGCCGACAGCATCAGGATCGGCACCCAGTTCTCCTCGGCGCGCAACTGCTTGCACACGTTGTAGCCGGAGACCCTGGGCAGCATGATGTCCAGCACCACGACGTCGTACTCGCCGTGGCGGGCCAGGTGCAGACCCTCCTCCCCGTCGTGCGCGAGATCGACCGCGAACCCCTCCGCCTGCAGCCCGCGCTGGAGAGCCGCGGCCATCCGCCGTTCGTCCTCCACGACGAGAACTCGCATCCCCACCCCTTCCTTGCCGGACCCCATTTTCGGCCAGCCGGCCTGAGAGCCGGCTGAGAACCCTGTGAGCCCTCTCAGTCTGTCTCAGCGTCGGCACAGGAGCCCTCCCGCAGTCTGGTGGTCAACAGGGATTGACGGCATACCGTGGAGGAGTGAAATGTCTGAGGAAGCGAGACGAGGTCGTGCGGTGAGGTGGGCCGTGCCGGTCGCCGCGTTCGCGGTGGTCGCCGGGGTCATCGGCGCGGGACCGGTCATCGCCGCCGTCCAGGGGGATCCCGCACTGCCGGAGCGCACCGCCGGGCAACTGCTCGCCGACGCCGCCCAGGCCAGCCGGTCCGGGTTGAAGCCCATGTCGGGCACGGTCATGCAGACCGCCTCCTTCGGCCTGCCGGGGCTGCCCGAGGTGCAGGGGGGCATGGGCGGAGCCTCGCCCACCGCGCTGCTGGTGGGCTCCCACGAGCTCAAGGTCTGGTACGGCGGGGAGAGCAAGCTCCGCCTCGCCCTTCCCGGCCGGATGAGCGAGACCGACCTGATCGTCAACGGCGACCAGGTGTGGCTCTGGGAGAGCGAGGCCAACAAGGCCACCCGGGTCAAGGTCGACGCCGGCGCGCACGAGAAGGCCGGCGGGCATCCCAAGCCCGAGGAGGCCCTGCCCACGGCGGTCACGCCGCAGCAGCTCGCCCAGCAGGTGCTGCAGGCGGCCGAGGCCGACACCGTGGTCAGCGTGACCAACACCGAGCGGGTCGCCGACCGCGCCGCCTACCAGCTCGTCCTGGCGCCCAAGGACGCGTCGTCGCTGGTGAAGGAGGTCAAGCTGGCGCTCGACGGGGAGACCTTCGTCCCGCTGCGGATCCAGGTCTACGCCAAGAGCTCGGCTGAACCGGCCTTCGAGGTCGGCTTCACCTCGGTCACGTTCTCCCCGCCCGCCGCGGAGAACTTCACCTTCACCCCGCCCGCGGGCGCCAAGGTGGAGGAGAAGTCACTCGGCACGCTCGTCGGGGAGCACGGGGCCGACCGCGGTGAGGGAGCGGATCCCACGCACGGGCGGTTCGAGGACGGCGAGCTCAAGGGCAAGATCAGGACCGTCGGCGACGGCTGGACCACGGTCGCGGTGCTCCCCGTCTCCGAGCGGGACCTCAGGACCCCGGACACCGGTGGGCAGAGAGGTCAGGACGCCGGCGCGATCGCCGACACCATCCTGAAGTCCGCCAAGCCGATCAGCGGGGCGTGGGGCAGCGGCAAGGTCATCCAGACCAAGCTGGTCTCCGCGCTGCTGACCGACGACGGCCGCCTGCTGGTCGGCGCGGTCACCCCGGAGAAGCTGGCCGAGGCCGCCGGGCGGAAATGAGCCGGACGCCGGGAACCGCCCGGTCCCGGGCGGTGTGCTCCGGGGTGTCCGGGCGGCACACTCCGGGGCCACCCGGGCAGAGCGGCTCGGGCTGTGCGCTCGGGCGCGCTCGGGCGCGCTCGGGCGCGCTCGGGTGGGCTCGGGCTCGGAACCGTCCGGGCCCGGGTGACGGGTGACCCCGCAGGCCGCGCGAGCGGGGCTTGCGGTGCGGAGCCCGGTGGGGATCCGGTGCGGGGCCGGTGAGAATCCGGGGGCGCCCGAGAGGGCGCCCCGGTCCCGGCGAGTCCCCGTCCCGGCGAGTCCCCGTCCCGGCCCCGCCGGGCCGTCCGGGATCCGCGCGGGGAGGTCCGGCGGGCGGGCCGTCCCGGCCGCCCGGGAACCGGCGGACCGTTTGAACCGACGAATCGATGAGCAGTGGGGGAGACGTGCCGATCGCCCAGAACGCGAGGACCGGGGAGGTCCCGCATGACACCCCGGAAGGGGACGGCAGGCGAGGAGGGGGGCCGTGCTGACCGCCGAGAGACCGGTACCGGGTGAGGCCGTCGCCGACGCGGACCTCTCGATCGTCACCGCCGGCCTGACCAAACGGTTCAGGAGCGGGCAGGTGGCCGTGGACGCCCTCGACCTGGCCGTACCCAGGGGGTCGGTCTTCGGCTTCCTCGGACCCAACGGCTCGGGCAAGACCACGACCATCCGCATGCTGCTCGGCCTGGTGGCGCCCACGTCGGGCAGCTGCCGGCTGCTCGGCACGCCGATGCCGGGCGGGGTCGGCACCGTGCTGCCGAGGGTGGGGGCACTGGTCGAGGGGCCGGCCTTCTACCCCTACCTGTCGGGCGAGGCGAACCTGCGCCGCTACGACGCGGCCGACCCGTCGGCCGATCCCCGCACCGCCCCGGCGAGGATCGGGCTCGCCCTGGAACGGGTGGGCCTGTCCGCGGCGGCACGCAAGCGCTACCGCGCGTACTCGCTGGGCATGCGCCAGCGGCTGGCCATCGCGGCGGCGCTGCTCGTGCCGAGGGAACTGCTGATCCTGGACGAGCCGACCAACGGCCTGGACCCGCAGGGCACCCGCGAGGTGCGGGCCCTGGTCAAGGAGATCGCCACCGACGGGACGACCGTGTTCGTCTCCTCCCACCTGCTGGCCGAGGTGGAGCAGATGTGCTCCCACGTCGCCGTCATGCGGGCCGGGCGGCTGGTCGCCCAGGGGCTCATCGCCGAGCTCCGGGCCGCCGAGGCGGTCAGGATCCGGGTGGAGACCCCCGACACCGCCGAGGCGGCGGCCGTGCTCGCGGGTCTCGGCCTGCCGGAGATCCGCCTCGGCGACGGTGAGGTCAGCGCGGGACTGGCGGCCGAGGCGCCGGAGCGGATCTGCGCCGCCCTGGTCACCGGAGGGGTCGCGGTCCGCGGCCTGGCCGTGCAGCGGCCCAGCCTTGAAGACGTGTTCGTCGGCCTGACCGGGGAGGGTTTCGATGTCGACGGTTAGCGGGAAGGAAGCCGTGTCCACCGAGAACGCCACGCGCGCCGCCTTCGGCCCGGTCGCGGCCCCGGCAGCGGGACCGGCCGGGGCCGCAACGACGGACCCGGCCGGGACCCTGGCGGCGGGGCCGGGCGGGGTACCGGGCCCGGTCGCGGAGGCGGGCGCCGTCCGGGCCGGGACCGGCGCCCCGCCCCGTCCGGTGGGCGCCGTCCGGGCGTGGCTGCGGCTGCTCGGCTCGGAGGTGGGCCTGACCCTCCGGCGGCCCAGGAACATCGCCATGCTGGCCGTCCTCGCCGTGATCCCGGTGCTGTTCGGCATCGCGCTGCGCGTGTTCGGCGGGCCCGACGAGGGCGAGCCCGGCGGCGGACCGGCGATCCTGCAGCAGGTCACCGGGAACGGGTTGTTCCTGGCCTTCGCCGCTCTCTCGGTCCTCGTGCAGTTGCTGCTGCCGGTCGCCGTCGCGGTGGTCTCCGGCGACTCCATCGCCGGGGAGGCCGGTACCGGCACCCTGCGCTACCTGCTCGCGGTCCCCGCCGGCCGGACCCGCCTGCTGGCCGTCAAGTACGCCAACACGGTCGTCTTCTGCCTGGCCGCCGTCACCGCGGTGGTGCTCTCGGCGCTCCTGACCGGCCTGGCGCTCTTCCCCGCGGGCCCGATCACCCTGCTCTCGGGCGGGACGATTCCCTTCGCCGAGGGGGTGCTGCGCATCGGCGTCGTCGTCCTGTACGTCACCGCGGGCATGGCGGCCCTGGCCGCCGTCGCGCTGGCCCTGTCGACGTTCACCGAGGTGTCCATCGGAGCCATCGCCGCGACCGTGGTCGTCGTCATCGTGGCCCAGGTCCTCGGCGTCGTCCCGCAACTCGCCGTGATCCAGCCCTACCTGCTCACCACGTGGTGGAGCGGCTTCGACGGCGTCCTTCGGGACCCGGTCGCCCTCGGCGACATGGCCGACGGCCTCCTGGTCTTCGGCGCCTACGCCGTCGTCTTCGGCTCCGTCGCCTGGGCCCGCTTCACCGGCAAGGACATCACCTCCTGACCCGCCGGCCGGTGCCCGGGGCCGTGCGCCGCGGTCCCGGGCACCTGCGTGTGTATCCGCAGGCCGGGCGGGTACGCGTGTCCTCGACCGCCGGTCCCGTGGGGTCGTGCGGTCACGTCGAGCGTGCCCGCCGGGCGCCGGTCCGCAGGCACGCGCCTGGGGAGGGAACATGAGCGAGCAGCCCGGACACGAGGAGCACCGGCCGGTCGAGCGCGGGGAGGGGGAGAAGACGGGCGGCGCGTCGCTGACGCCGGCCGAGGAGAGGAACCTGATGCGGCCCGCGGGTTCCACACCCGGCTCCGGGTCCGCACCCGGCTCCGGCGGCGCATCCGGCTCCGCATCCGGTTCCGGCGGCGCATCCGGCTCCGCATCCGGTTCCGGCGGCGCGGCCGAGGTGAGCGACGCCGAGTACATGCGGCTCAAGGAGCTGAACCCCGACGACTTCGAGTGACGCGGGAGGTCCCGGAGGCCGCCCGCGATCGGGCGGCCTCCGGGACGTCGCGGCGACCTTCCCGGACCGCCGGTGACTACCGGTCCGCGGGCCGGTCCCCCCGGCGCAGCCGCTCACTCCGGCCCTGGAGCTCGTCGATCAGCGTGGAGGCCTCGGCCTTGCTGAGCCCCTCCGGGACCTCCCGGCCCGCCTCCCGGGCGAGCGTGCGCAGGTACGACTCCTGAGGCGCGGTCATCGGCTCGTCCCCCGTCGCCCACTCTTCCGGGCTCTTCTCCACCGGTCCTCGATCCATGATGCTCCCCTTTCGAACCTCCGTTCGCCCTACCCGGTCGGTCGCGCGGTAACCGTCGGGGAGGGCGGACCGGCCGGGCGCGGCGGCCCGGAGGTCACGGGCGGCGGGTGCGCAGCACGACCAGGTCTCTCGGCGGGACCTCGATCCACCCTTCCGGGGCGTGCTCGGTCCCGGTGAGCAGGTCCGTGCCGCCCGCGCGGAGCCGGGCGGGGGCGTCGGAATGGTTGAGGGCGAACAGGAACTCCGCCTCCGGACCGCTGCGCCGCACCAGTTCAAGGCCCGGTGCGGCGTCGGCGGCCGGGGTCGCGCCGGCCTCGGCCCGGACCCGGACGAGCAGCGCGGCCATGGCCTCCGGGGCCAGCTGGGTGGCGACGTACCAGGCCCGGCCGGCACCGTACCGGTTGACCGTGACCGCGGGCACCCCGGCGAGCGGGCCGTCGGCGTAGCGGGCGACGGCGGTCGCGGTGTCCAGTTCGAGCAGTTCGGTCCAGTCGGCGGCCGTCCACCCGGGGCCGGCCGCGTCGGTGCGCACGGCGGTGGTGACGCCCGGCAGCAGGGGGAAGAACTCCTCCACCCGCACGCCGAGCAGGTCGCGGAAGGCGCCGGGGTAACCGCCGAGGCGGATGTGGTCGTTCTCGTCGACGATGCCGGAGAAGTAGGTCGTGAGCAGGTGGCCGCCCGCCTCGACGTAGGCGGCCAGGCGGCGGCCGGTCTCGTCGGTGGTCAGGTGCAGTGTCGGGGCCAGGACGAGCCGGTAGCCGGCCAGGTCCGTGCCCGGCGGGACCACGTCGACCTGGACACCGGCCTGCCACAGGGCCTCGTACCAGCCGAGGGCGATCTCCCGGTAACGCAGCCGGTCGCTCGGGTGCGAGTCGAGCTCGCTGGCCCACCACGACTCCCAGTCGAAGAGCAACGCGACCTCGGAGACCACCCGCGAGCCGGCGACCTCCGCCAGGGCGGCCAGGTCGCGGCCGAGCCCGACCACGTCGCGCCAGATCTTCGAACGGGTGCCCGCGTGCGGCAGCATGCCGGAGTGGTACTTCTCCGCCCCCGCCCGGGAGGCCCGCCACTGGAAGAAGCAGACCCCGTCGGCGCCGCGCGCGACGTGTGCCAGGCTGCCCAGCCGCATGCCGCCGGGCGGCGTGGCGACGTTCACCGGCTGCCAGTTGACCGCGCTCGTCGCGTGCTCCATCAGCAGCCACGGCTCACCGCCCGCCACGCCGCGCGTCAGGTCGGCGGAGAAGGCGAGCTCGACCTCGGGCCGGGCCCGCGCCCCCTCCGGGCAGGCCCGCGCCCCCTCCGGGTAGTGGTCGTTGGAGACCAGGTCCACGTCGCCCGCCCACGAGGCGTAGTTCATGTTCCTGGTCTCACCCATGATCATGAAGTTGGTGGTCACCGGCACGTCGGGGGTGATCCTGCGCAGCACGTCGCGTTCGGCGCGGAGTTGGTCGCGCAGCGCGTCGGAGGAGAAGCGCGCGAAGTCGAGCTGCTGGGACGGGTTGACGAAGGAGGCGGCCAGGCGCGGGGGGAGGATCTCCTCCCAGTCGGAGTAGACCTGGCTCCAGAAGTCGGTGCCCCAGGCGGCGTTGAGCGCGTCCAGGGTGCCGTGCCGCTCGCGGAGCCAGCCGCGGAACGCGGCCGCGGAGACGTCGCAGTAGCAGCGGGCGTTGTGGCAGCCCAGCTCGTTGGAGACATGCCACAGGACCAGCGCGGGGTGCCCGCCGTAGCGGGTGGCGATCTCCTCGGTCAGCCGCAGCGAGTGCTCGCGGTAGATCGGGGAGCTGGGGCACCACGCCTGGCGCCCGCCGTGGTGCAGGCGACGGCCCTCGCGGTCGATCGGCAGCACCTCGGGGTGGGCGCGGGTCAGCCACGGCGGGGGAGAGGCGGTGGCGGTGGCCAGGTCGACGGAGATCCCGCCCTCGTGGAGCAGGTCCAGGACCCGGTCGAGCCAGCCGAACTCCCACGTCGTGGGGGTCGGCTGGAGACGTGCCCAGGAGAATATCCCGACGCTGACCAGGTTGACACCGGCTTCGCGCATGAGCCGGACGTCTTCGTGCCAGACCTCCTCCGGCCACTGCTCGGGGTTGTAGTCGGCGCCGTAGGCCAGGCCGGCGGGCCGGGGCCAGCGGATCCAGCGGTGGGGCATGTCCGTCCTTCGGGGGAGATTCCGGCGCGTGCACCGGAAAGGAGGGGCCGGGGACTCCCCGGCCCCTCGGCGGGCGTGCGAGATGGGGTTCCGGTGGGTGCGTGGGAAGGGGCGGGGCGGGTCAGGATCCGGAGACCGTGAAGCCCTGCTGCCGCGCATACGAGGTGATCTGCTCCTGCCAGGCGGTCAGGCCCGCGTTGACGTCGCCCGCCCCGGCGATGGACTGGCCCACGGTGTCCTTGAAGACGCTGTTGGCGTACACCTGGAACGGCAGGTACTGCCAGCCCTTCGCCACCTGGGCCGAGCCCTCGGCGAACACCTTGTTGGCCTGCTGGTCACCCAGGAACGGGATCTTGGCGTCCAGGAAGTCGGGGCTGTTCAGCAGCTCCTTCGTCGCGGGGAACAGGCCGGAGGCGGTGTTCAGCGACCTGACGGCCTCGGGGTCGGAGTTGAGCCACCGGGCGAAGCCGACCGCGGCGAGGGGGTTCTTGCTCTGCGCGAGCACCGCCACCCCCGAGCCGCCGTTCTCGGCGTTGGCGGGCGCCGCGGCGTCCCACTGGGGCATGGGCGCGGCCCGCCACTTGCCCTTGGTCTGCGGGATCGTGCTCTCGATGGCGCCCGGAGCCCAGGCCCCGGCCAGCCACACCGCGTACTTGCCGGCGGCCATGCTCTGCCACCACGCGTCGTTCCAGCCGGCGACCGGGTCGACGAGCTTGTCCTGGGAGAGCTTCGTCCAGAACCCGGCCCACCGCTTGGTGGCCTCGTCCTGCAGGTTGATCCGGGTGGTCGTGGCGTTCTCGATGGCGAACGGCCTGCCGCCCGCCTGCCAGATCAGGCTGTCAACGCCGCCGGCGTCACCGGGGTCGATGCTGGTGACGAACGCCCCGGGGTCGTCCTTCTTGATCTTCTCGGCGACGGCGGCGAACTCGTCCCAGGTCTTCGGCGGCTCCAGGCCGAGCCGGTCGAAGACGTCCTTGCGGTACATCATGGTCATCGGGCCGGTGTCCTGGGGGACGGCGTAGACGCCGCCGTTGACGCTCACCTGCTCCCAGGCCGAGGCGCTGAAGGCGTCCTTCATCCCGGCGGCGCCGTACGGGCCGAGGTCGATCACGGCCTTGGAGAGCGCGAACTGCGGCAGGGCGAAGTACTCGATCTGCGCGACGTCGGGGGCGCCGCTCCCGGCCTTCACCGCCGACTGCAGCTTGGTGTACTGCGCGGCGGACTGGCCGGCGTTGACCAGGTTGATCTTTACCTTGGGGTACTTCCGCTGGAACAGGGCGACCGTCTTGTCGATGTTCGGCACCCACGACCAGAAGGTGAGTGTCGTGTCGGTCTGCAGCGCCTTCTCGATGTCGGCGGCGCTCGCCTGGCTCGCCGGAGCCTGGGCCGCGGGAGAGGGCGACCCGCCGCACGCGGTGAGGGCGAGCAGGGAGAGGGAGAGCGCGGCGACCGCCGTCGCCCGCGCGGTCGAACGTGGAGCCGAACGCATGGTGGAAACCTCCCGGGGGTGAGTGGACTGCTGACCGGCGGGGCTACTGCTTGACGGCGCCGGCCGCCAGGCCCGACTGCCAGTAGCGCTGGAGGAAGAGGAAGGACAGGATGAGCGGGACGATCGCGATGAGCGACCCGGTGAGCACGAGGTTGTAGACGGCCTGGCCGCCCGAGGCGCTGCCGGCCTGGCTGTTCCACTGGTTCAGCCCGACCGTGAGCGGGTACCAGTCGGGCTCGCTCAGCACGATCAGCGGCAGGAAGTAGTTGTTCCAGGTGGCCACGAGCGTGAACAGCAGCACCGTGACCAGCCCCGGCCGCAGCAGGCGGAGCGAGATGCTGAGGAAGATGCGCAGCTCCCCGGCGCCGTCCAGCCGGGCGGCCTCGATCATCGAGGTCGGCACCGCGTCGGCGGCGTAGACGCGCATCAGGTAGAGCCCGAACGGGCTGGCCAGCGCCGGGATCAGCACCGCCCACGGCGTGTTCACCAGCCCCAGCTTGGTGAACAGCAGGAACGTCGGCACGGCGAGCGCGGTCGTGGGCACCGTGATCGCGCCCAGGACGATCGCGAACAGCACCTTGGACCCGGGGAAGTCGTACTTGGCCAGCGCGTATCCGCCCAGGGCGGCGATCGCGGTGGCGCCGCCCGCGCCGACCCCGGCGTACAGCAGCGTGTTGAGGAACCAGCGGCCGTAGGCGCCGTCCTGGTAGGTGAAGACCTGCCGGACGTTGTCGAGGAGGGCGACGTCGTCGGCGAACCAGAGGCCGAAGCTGTCGAACAGGCCCGTGTTGCTCTTGGTGGCGCTGAAGAACAGCCACACCAGCGGCAGCAGGCAGTACGTCAGCATGGCCAGCATCGGGACCGTCAGCACGGCGCGCTTCACGACAGGCGCTCCCTTCGCGCGGTGATCAGCTGCACGGCGTAGGCGACGGCGATGGTCACGCCGCCGAGTACTACGGCGATCGCGGCGGAGTAGTTGTACTGCTGGCCGTTGAAGGCGAGGTTGTAGGCGTACATGTTGGGCGTGTAGTAGGTGGTGATCTCCGCCGGGGCGAGCGTGGCCAGCACGTTCGGCTCGTTGAAGAGCTGGAAGCTGCCGATGATCGAGAAGATCGTGGCCAGCAGCAGGGCCGGGCGGAGCGCGGGGAGCTTGATGCTCACGGCCTTGCGGATCTCCCCGGCGCCGTCGATGGCCGCCGCCTCGTACAGTTCCTCCGGGACCGTCCGCAGCGCGGCGTAGAGGATCAGCATGTTGTAGCCGGTCCACTCCCAGGTGGCGATGTTGCCGATCGAGACGAGGATCCACGAGCCGGAGAGCGCCTCCCCGCCCAGCAGGCCGAACTCGTCGCCGTACAGGTAGCCCCACATCAGGGAGGCGACGACCGCCGGGACCGCGTAGGGAACGAAGATCCCGACGCGGTAGACCCCGGCGAAGCGCAGCCGGCCGCTGTCGATGGCGAGCGCGGCGAGGGTGGCGATGCCGAGCATGATCGGGACCTGGACGGCCAGGAAGAGCGCCACCCGGAGCAGGCCGACGTGGAACAGCCGGTCCTCGAAGGCCGCCACGTAGTTGGCCAGACCCACGAAGACGTTGCCGCCCACGAGCCTGTCCTGGAAGAGGCTCAGGTATACGGCGTAGGCCAGGGGGGCCACGATCGCGATGAGGAAGACCACGCAGAACGGGGCGCTGAAGGCCCAGCCCGCCCAGTGCTCCCGGGTGGGCCCCCGGCGAGGCCGGACGCGGGAGGCGGGTCGCTCGACCGTCCTCACGCTTGTGGGCGCGTCTGCCATGTGATTTCTGCCCTCCTTGCCCGTGTTAGCGCTGCCATGGCTGCACGGCATGAGCATCACAGTGCGCGATCAGCCCGTCAATAGGATCCCGTGGCGAGCAGGAAACATTTCTGTAACGCGCCCCTGCCGTCGGGGCGCACCGTAGCGCTAGTGTGTTAGCGCTGCCATAAGAGTCCGGGTAACCGGGTGGGACATGGCACCATTCTGCGGGGAGAGGGGAGGCGTAGGTGACCGCAGTCGACGGCGGGTCGCGGGCCGGCCGGGGGCGTGGCCACGGGGCCCCGTCCATGGCCGATGTGGCACGGCTGGCCGGAGTGTCCCCCCAGACCGTGTCCCGGGTGGCCAACAACCGCACCAACGTCGAAGAGGCGACGAGGGAACGGGTGCTGGCGGCGATGCGGGCGCTGGGCTACCAGCCCAACATCGCCGCCCGGGCCCTGGCCACCGGCAGGTTCGGCACGATCGGCGTGATCAGCTTCACGCTGAACAGGTACGGGAACGTGCGCACCCTGGACGGCATCACCACCGCGGCCCGCGCGGAGGGGTTCTCCATCAGCCTCGTCGGCGTCACCGCCCTGACCCACCAGGAGGTCAACGACGCCTTCACCAGGCTCACCACCCAGGCGGTCGACGGGGTGGTGATCATCGAGTCCGAGGTGCTCGACATGCGGTCGCTGCGCCTGCCGCCGGGCGTGCCCGTCGTGATCTCCGACGGGCACGGCGGCGAGGAGTTCCCGGCGGTCGACTCCGACCAGGCCGGCGGCGCGCGCCTGGCCACCGAGCACCTGCTCGACCTCGGCCACCCGACCGTCTGGCACGTGGCCGGGCCGCCGGATTCCAACTCCGCCCGGCACCGCCACGCCTCCTGGCGGCAGACCCTGGAACGGGCCGGGCGTCCCGTGCCCCAGGTGCTCTTCGGCGACTGGACCGCCGAGTCGGGATACCTGATCGGCGGCTACCTGGCCGCGCTCCCCGAGGTCAGTGCCGTCTTCGCGGCCAACGACCAGATGGCCCTGGGCGTGATCCGCGCCCTGCACGAGGCCGGCCGCGCCGTCCCCGGCGACGTCAGCGTGGTCGGCTTCGACGACATGCCCGAGTCGGCCTACTTCTGGCCCGGCCTCACGACGATCCGCCAGGACTTCGACCAGGGCGGCCGGATCTGCGTCGACATCCTGCTGGAGCAGATCCGCATGCGGAGGCCGGCCGAGAAGGGCATGCGCGTGGTCCCCGTCGAGCTGGTCGTGCGGGGCAGCTCCGCCTCCTGGCGAGGGGCGTGAGCGATCATCGGGGTCTGCCCGGCCGGCGACGGCGTACCCCGCCTCCCGGCGGGGGTGTGACCGATCACCGAGGTCTGCCCGGCGGCGACGGCGCCCTCCGCTCCATGGCGAGAGAGGTGACTTCCCGGCCCGCCGGGCCCGCGACCGGTCCCCGCGTCCTGGTCACCGGCCGCTGACGTGCCCGGCGGGGCGGCTTCAGGAGGCCCGGCCGGCGCGGCGCAGGCCGAGGACGCCGATCACGGTTCCGACGACCCCCACCGCCAGGCCGGCCCCGCCGAGCAGGCGGGCGGTGCCGTCCGAGGCGGCCGGGGCGGCGGCGACCGGGGCGACCGACGGGGCGGCGGCGGACGCCGAGGGGGTGGCGGCGCCGTGGCCGCCCGCCGCGGAGGCGGGGGTGAGCTTGAGCACCGGTGCCGGGCGCTCGGGCTCCGACCCGTCGGCTCTGGGCTCGTCGGCCCACTTGACGGTCTCGCCTCCGCTGTAGGTCTGGGTCGCGGGGAAGACGAGCCGGTCGGTGCCGGTGGGCAGCATGCCCATGGACACCTCGAACTCCTGGAACTGGCCCGGCTCGATCTTGCCGCCCGACCAGGTGATCTTCGTGACGGCCTCGGTGATCTCGCCGTACTCGGTCGTGACCGGCGTGGGGAGCTTGCTCTCCACCACCTTCACGTCCCAGCCCGGCACCGGCTTGACCGAGACGAAGGGCAGCGGGTGGTCGACCGGGAAGGCGATCTCCAGCTTGGTGGTCGAGGCGTCGTCACGCTCGTTCGGCACGCGGAAGGCGACCTTGGTGAAGCCGCCCTGCTCGGCGCTCGCGGGGTTGACGGTGACATGCGCGAGGGCGGGCAGCGCGATACCCACGGTGAGAGCGGCGGCACCTGCGGTGACGACCGCGAGGCGGCGGCAAGCATGCGAAAACGACACGGGTGTTCTCCACTTCGATACGTCGGAACGTCGGGAAACGCGGGGATGAGGTCAGCCGGCGCGGAGTGGAGGGCCGCGCCGGCTGACGGAGTGCCGTAGGACCGCGCCCGCCGGCAGCGGCGCGGGGACGGCGCGGTGCCGGGCACCCGGGACGACCCGGGGCGCGGGCGGGGCCACCGGCAGCGGGAACGCCGCGAGCAGGCGACGGCCGGCCGAGCGGAGCAGCGACCACAGCGCGTCCTCACCCCGCGAGAGCCACCAGCCGGTGATCAGCGTCGCGGTGAGGTGCGCGGCGAGCATGCCGAGGCTCTCGCCCAGCCCCTTGGCGTGCAGGTGCGGGGCCAGGGACGTCCCCGCCGGGTCGCCGAGGGCGAACAGCTCGTGCAGCAGCAGTTGCAGGGCGGAGAGGCCGGTGCTGATCGTCACCGCCGAGCGCTCGCGCCCGGCGAGCAGCACGGCCGCCGCGGTGACCGCCGACCCGCCGGTGACCACCGCCCACGCCGCCGGCCCCGAACCCCCCGCGGCCACGTGGCCGAGGACGGCGAGCGCCACGCAGACGGCCGAGAAGGCGGCCGCGCGCGTGAGGCGTAACGGAAGGCGGGCGCGCATGGTGCTCCGTATGATCTCACGCCCGCGTAACACCTGCCGCTGTGCGATTTTTGCCGCTATGGTGGCCGCGACCGCGACACGTCCTCGACGCCTAGGTGGTGGGCATGCGGCATGTCTTCGGGCTGCTTGTCGGATTGGTCATGACCGCTGTGCTGCTCCTCGGCGCGGGATGGGCCGTGCAGGAGGCGGAGGCGGGCCTGGCCCCGGAGTTCGCCCAGGGCGGCCCGAAGGTCTGGATCGCGTTGGGGGCGATGGCCGCCGCCGGCCTCCTGGTCGGCCTGGTGGTCGCCGGGCGCGTCTCCCCGATCGCCACCTTCGTCCCCTCGATGGTGCTGCTCGCCTGGACCGTGGTCTACGCCCTGGACGCCAGGCGCGCCGTGACGCTGGTCCCCGCCGACCCAGCCTTCCCCGAGCTGCTGCTCCAGGCCGGTCAGGGCATGGGCCGGCTGCTCACCACCGGTGTCTACGCGCTCCTGGGCGTCGTACTGTTCCTGCCCGTCATGATGCCCTCGCGCTGGAGCCCGCGGGCGGGTGACGACGAGGAGGAGTACGAGGAGTCGGACGACCAGGGCTACTACTGAGCCCCGGACCGCCGCCGAGGAGTCCGCGCCCCCGCGCGGCGTGCGAACTCCGCGACCGGCCCCGTCGCCGCTACGGCGCCCCGGGAAACACGACACGGAGAAAACCTGCGAAAGACAGTGTCGCGGTCACCGATCGGCAGGTCCGCCGCCGGGGCGGCGTAAGTGGGGCCGCGCCGGCGGAGAAACGCGGTGCCCGCGCCAGTACTCGGCGGCGTTGTCGGCGGCTCGGAGACCGAGTGAGGCTCTGGCGCGGTACGGAATCGCCGTCATCGGCAAAGGTGACCATGACCTGGCGGCGGTGTCGGTCTGTGAGGGCCTGACGGTGTGGTGCAACGGGGAGCGGTTCTGGTGGTACGCCGGGCCCCGAAGAGCTTGTCCGTCCACGGCGGACGATGAGGGGAAAGGGGAGTACCCACTCCTTTCCACTCCCAACGTATAGCGCACCGGGGGGCTTGCCACAAGACCCGGGTCGTGCCGCAGAATCGTCGGCCGAGGCCAGAACCTGCGGAAACGGGGATGCGAAATGCGGGTGTTGTTGTCGACGTACGGGTCGCGCGGGGATGTCGGACCGGTGGTGGCACTCGCGGTGCGGTTGCGGGCACCCGGCGCGGAGGTGCGGGTGTGCGCGCCGCCGGACGAGGAGTTCGCGGAGCGGCACCGCGCGTAATGGTTGCAGGCGACCCCCAGATCGGAGCTGATGACGTGAACCCCCTGACCACCAGCGCGTTCGACCTTCCCGACCACCTCTCCCCCAAGGCCGACCCGACGCTGATCGCCGGCGATGAGCAGCACTTCGCGGCCATCGCGGAGAGTCTCGGGCAGTCGATCGCCGACCTGTCCGACCGCCTCGACGCCGAGCGCAGGGCGCCCGGCGGCATAGGCCGGCAGGCGATGGACCGGGACCTGGAGATCCACCGGCTGGCCGCTCGCCTGCGCGCGCTGCGTCGCTTCGGTTTGGACCTGTGCCTCGGACGCATGGTCGGCGCGGACGACCCCGAGCCCGTGTACGTCGGACGACTCGGCCTCACGGACAGCACGGGTCGCCGGCTGCTGCTCGACTGGCGCTCCCCCGCGGCTGAGCCGTTCTTCGGAGCCACCCACGCCAACCCGATGGGGCTGGCGAGCCGCCGCAGGTACCGCTGGACCCGCGGCCGGATCAGCGACTACTGGGACGAGGTGTTCACCTCGGACGGGCTTGTCGGGCACGCCGCGCTCGACGACCAGTCCGCCTTCATCGCCAGCCTGGGCGGCAGCCGGTCGTCCCGGATGCGAGACGTGCTCGGCACCATCCAGGCCGACCAGGACGCCGTCATCCGCGCGGGATCCCACGGCGCTCTCGTCGTCGACGGCGGTCCGGGCACGGGGAAGACCGTCGTCGCTCTGCACCGCTCCGCCTACCTCCTCTACGCCGACCCCCGCCTCGGTCACCGCCGGGGCGGCGTGCTGTTCGTCGGTCCGCACCAGCCCTACCTGGCCTACGTCGCCGACGTCCTCCCCAGCCTCGGAGAGGAGGGCGTGCAGACCTGCACCCTGCGGGACCTCGTCGCCGAGGGAGCCGCGGCGGCGATCGAGGCCGACCCGGACGTGGCCCGCCTGAAGTCGTCCGCGAACATGGTGAAGGCGATCGAGCCGGCCGTCAGGTTCTACGAGAACCCGCCCACCAAGGGGATGACGGTCACGACCGACTGGTCCGACATCTGGCTGAGCGCCGACGACTGGGCCGAGGCGTTCGAAGCAGCGGAACCCGGCACTCCGCACAACGAGGCGCGCGACCGGATCTGGGAGGAGCTGCTCACGATCCTGGTGGACAAGCACGACGGCGACGCACCGGAGCACCTGCTCCGCAAGTCGCTGCTGCAGAACAGGGAACTGCTCACGACCTTCAACAGGGCGTGGCCGCTGATCGAAGCGGCCGACCTCGTCGGAGACCTGTGGTCGGTACCCGCCTACCTGCGGATGTGTGCTCCCTGGCTCAGCCCCGACGAGGTCCGGAAGCTGCAGCGCGCGGACGCCCAGGCCTGGACGGTGTCCGACCTGCCGCTCCTGGACGCGGCACGGCAGCGGCTCGGCGACCCGGAGGCGTCACGGCGCAGGCGCCGGAATGACGCCGCCATCGCCGCCCAGCGCGAGCACATGGCGCGGGTCGTCGACGACCTGATCGAGGCCGACGACTCCGAGATGCTCGTGATGTCGATGCTTCGCGGTGAGGACATGCAGAACACCCTGGTCGACGAGACCGCGCTGCCCGGCACCGATCCGGACCGGCTCGCCGGCCCGTTCGCCCACATCGTCGTGGACGAGGCTCAGGAACTCACCGACGCGGAGTGGCAGATGCTGCTGCTCCGCTGCCCGTCCCGGAGCTTCACCATCGTCGGGGACCGCGCCCAGGCCAGGCACGGGTTCACCGAGTCGTGGCAGGAGCGGCTCGAGCGGGTCGGGCTCGACCGGATCAACCTGGCCTCCCTGAGCATCAACTACCGGACGCCGGAGGAGATTATGGCGGAAGCCGAGCCGGTCATCCGGGCCGTGCTCCCGGACGCCAACGTGCCGACCTCCATCCGCAGCAGCGGCGTCCCCGTCGTCCACGGACCCGCCTCGGATCTGGGCGCGGTCCTCGACACCTGGCTCGCCGGGCATGCCGACGGGATCGCCTGCGTCATCGGCGATCCCACGTTCCAGGGGACGTCCCGCGTCCGGTCGCTGACCCCGGAGCTGTCGAAGGGGCTCGAGTTCGACCTGGTCGTCCTCATCGACCCGGAGAAGTTCGGCGAGGGCATCGAAGGAGCGGTCGACCGCTATGTCGCGATGACCCGGGCGACCCAGCAACTCGTCATCCTCACGAGCTCCTGACGTCGGCCGGACGAACGCCCGCTCCCGGCCGAGGCCGGTGACCTCCACTCCGACGACCCGCGGAACGGGGGTCACCGGCCCCGGCCGGTTGATGCGCTCCGGACCCCGGCCGGAGCCGAGGCTGAGAATCGGCGACGGCACCGAGCAGCCGCACCGCAGCCCCGGGCACAGGCAGGATCACGATCGAGTCGACGGGGACCGAAGGAGGACCATGGGCGAGCCTGACGAGCACGCCATGCCGGGCGTGCGCGAGGCGCCGGCGACGATCGCCGCGGCGGCGCGCTCCGCCTGCGCCGACGGCTCCGATCTGCGGGTGCGCTCCTCCGGCATCGACAGGTTTATCTGGGGTTGTCAAGTGAACTGGCTGGTCAGAAGCTTGAAGGTCGTTAAGGCGCGTCAGGCAAGTAGGCTGACCGCGATCGCCCACGACGGTGAAGGAGCTGCTCGTGACCACCGACCCAACGATGACCCGGATCGGCCAGGGGGTGGAGTTGCATCACCACCAAGGTCAGCGTGAAGCCGCTCGCGACTTGTTCGCGCAGATCTGGGACGACATCGGCGGTGAGCAAGGCGACCCGCTGCATGTTTGCGTCCTCGCCCACTCGATGGCCGACGTGCAGGACGACGTGCACCAGGAGCTGATGTGGGATCTGCGGGCGCTTGCCGCCGTCGATCTCGTCACCGATGAGCGGGTGGCCCAAGCCGGGGTGCCACTTTCAGCGGCCGGCTTGTATCCGTCGTTGCACCTGAACTTGAGTGAGTGCTATCGCAAGCTGGGCGATTTCGGCCGCGCCCGTGAGCACCTCCAGCAGGCGCGGGCCAAGATCGGCGCGCTTGGCGACGACGAGTATGGGCAGCTCATCAGGGGCGGCCTGGAGCGGCTGGCCGAACAGTTGGGTGAGGCCACTTGATTGCGCCCCGGCGAATTCTCTGCACCAGCTGTTGATCTCCTTCGTGGATGCTTTGAGCCGGGGTGCCCTCAGGCCGGGAGCCCCAGGGACGCGATGCGTCCGCAGGCGGCTGCCGTGACGTGAAGGCGGTCCTGGTAGGGGGATCGCGTCGATCGTGGCGCGCGGGCGGGCCGGCTCCGCAACGGCGGCCCCGGGGGATCAGCCGGTATGACCCTCGCCACAGGCGGAACTCTCCCGAACCCGGCGGCGTTGACCTGGGCAAAAGGCTCCCACCGCCGGGGGCGGATGCAGCCGTGCCGACACCGCGCGGGAAGATGAGACGGCCACGAGTGCCGATGGAAGGGATGAGGTGGTGGCGTCCGTGTCGTCGGACCCCAGCCATAGTAAGGATCGCCTGCGACGGGGCGGGGCGCCGCGGTGAGCATCGCTCTTGGCCTGCTGGCCGTGCTGGTGCTGACGCTGGCCACCGGCTACTTCGTCGCCCAGGAGTTCGCCTACGTCACCGCCGACCGCCTGGCCCTGTCCCAGCAGGCCGCCGAAGGTGACAGGAAGGCCGCCCGCGCGATCAAGGTCATGGAGCGGCTGTCGTTCATGCTCTCGGGCGCCCAGCTCGGCATCACCGTCACCGCCCTGGTCGTCGGCTTCATCGCCAAGCCCGCCCTGGCCGAGCTCATCGCCCCCGCGCTGCGCGCGGCCGGCCTGACCGGCGGCGCGGTCGATGCCCTCGCCCTGGCCCTCGGCTTCGCCCTGGCCACCATCATCCAGATGGTGCTGGGCGAGCTGGCCCCCAAGAACCTCGCCCTGGCCAAGCCCGAGCCGCTGGCCCGGGCCCTGGCCGCCTCCACCCTCGTCTACATGACGATCGCCGGGCCCGTCATCCGGCTGTTCGACACCGCGGCCAACCGGCTGCTGCGCGCGGTCGGCATCGAACCGGTCGAGGAACTGCACCACGGCGCCACCCTGGAGGAGCTGGGGCACATCATCGGCGAGTCCGAGGCCCACGGGCACCTGCCGGGCGAGCAGGCCGACCTGCTGGAGCGGGCGCTGGCCTTCTCCGACCACACCGCCGAGGAGGTCATGGTCCCCCGCGCCGACGTCGTCACGGTCGCCGGCTCGGCCTTCGTCCCCGAAATCGACGAGGTCATCGCCCGGTACGGCCACACCCACTACCCGGTGCTCGGCGACGGCGTGGACGAGGTGGTCGGCATCGTCGGCCTGCGCGAGCTGGTGCTCGTCCCCGCCGGCAAGGCGGCCGCCACCCGGGCGGCCGACATCGCCCGCGAGGTGCCGGTGGTGCCGTTCTCGATGCCGCTGCCGGACCTGGTCGCGCAGCTGCACGCCCGCGGTGAGGAGGTGGCCTGCGTGCTGGACGAGCACGGCGGCCTGGCCGGCCTGGTCACCTGGGAGGACGTCGCCGAGGAACTCGTCGGCGAGATCGCCGACGAAAACGACCTCGACATCCCCCCGGTCGTCGAGGTCGCAGGCGGCTGGGAGGTCGCCGCGGGCCTGCGCGTCGACGAGGTCGCCCTGGCCACCGATCTGGAGCTGCCGGACGAGGACGACTACGACACCATCAGCGGCCTGATCCTGCACCGCCTGGAGCGTTTCGCCGCGGTCGGCGACACGGTCGTCGTCGAGCTGGTGCCGTCCATGGCCGAGGGCGCGCCCACCCGTCTGGAGATCGAAGTGGTCAGCGTGGACCGGCATGTGCCCGAGCGGGTCCGGCTTCGCCCGGTCCGCAGCACCACCGTCAGCGCCCAGCACGAGGAGCGGGAGGACACGTGAACCTGCCCACCGGTCTGGCCCTGACCATCGCGCTGCTGGCCGGCAACGGGTTCTTCGTCGCCGCCGAGTTCGCCCTGGTCGCCGCCAAACGCCACCGGCTGGAAAAGGCCGCCGCCCACGGCAGCCGGGCGGCCGCCGCCGCGGTCAAGGGCATCCGCGAGCTGTCGCTGATGCTCGCCGGCGCCCAACTGGGCATCACCTTGTGCTCCCTGGGCCTGGGCGTGGTCTCCGAGCCGCTGATCGCCGGCACCCTGACCCCGCTCTTCGCCGCCGCCGGCCTGCCCGAGGCCGCCGCGCACGCCGTCGCGTTCGCCATCGCGCTGGGCGTCGTGACGTTCCTGCACATGGTCATCGGTGAGATGGCGCCCAAATCCTGGGCCATCGCCCACCCCGAACGCTCGGCCACCATCCTGGCCCTGCCGTTCCGTGCCTTCACCGTGGCCGTCCGGCCGGTCCTGACCACGCTCAACGGCGTCAGCAACCTGCTGCTGCGCGCGGTCCGGGTGCAGCCCCGCGACGAGGTGTCCACCCCGCGCACCCCCGCCCAGCTGGAGCGCCTGGTGGAGGAGTCGCGCAGGCTCGGCCTGATCGACCCCGCCGACCACGCCGTGCTCAGCCGGGCGCTGCGCGCCCCGGCCGCCGAGATCACCCCGCTCGTCGTCCCGCGCTCCGACATCGTCGGCGTCCCGGGCACGGCCCCGCCCCAGGAGGTGATCGACACCTCGGCCCGCACCGGCCGGACCCGCCTGGTGGTGTGGGACGGCGAGCGCCTCGCGGGAGTCGCGCACGTTCGCGACGCCTATCTGGCCCGCCGGCGCGGCGCGACCATCCCGGCCGCCGACCTCGCCCACCACCTGCCCGACCTGCCGTCCGACATCTCGATCACCGACGCGGTCGCCACGCTGCGCGCCGCCCGCAGCCAGCTCGCGGCCGTCCGCGCCGCCGACGGCACCCCGGTGGGAGTCGTCTTCCTGGACGACCTGCTGGCCACGCTGCTCATCACCGCGTAGCGCGCCGCCCCGGTCCGGGTGCCGCCCCGGTCGGGGCGGCACTCAGCACGTCACCAGCAGCTCGTAGACATTGGGAAACATCGTCACGGCCCACAACGCGACCGCCGAGAGGGGGTGCCGTAGTGATTGCCCGGTTCCCCAGCACTTTCTGAGGCCCGGGAGTATGAGAGGGCGGTGTTCGGTCAGGCCGCCCGGGATCGTTCTGCCGGGAGTTCTCACCCTCCCGGACAGTCGCTGTCCCCGCCGCTGCGCTCGACGCAGTAGCCGGGCGGCAGCGGCTCCGGAGACGGGACCGAGCTGACCCGGAGATCCACGGAGACGAGCACCGCACCGGCAACGAAGCAGAGGGCCGCCGCGACTCCGAACACCAGCGCGGCCCCCTCCCTCCGGGTCTTTCCGGCGACGATGGCCGCGAGCGCGGGCGCGGTGACTCCGACGACAGCCGCGGCGATGAGGAACCGCATGGCGCGGTCGCCATCGGAAGGACCTCCGCGCGAGGCTCGCAACCCTTCCGCGAACACCTGCAGGAACAGGAGCGGGGTCCCGATCAGCCAGATCAGGGTCAGGACGACCAGGGCGAGGCCGCTCCACGGCCCCGGCTTTTCGGTTGCCGACTCCATGATCTGGATTATCTCTCCGAGATCGCGGTCATGGTGCCGGGAGTCCGGCGGGAGCGACCGGCCTTTCGGGCTTCCGGTGTCCTCCGTGATCGCCCGGCGGGGCCGGGCGATCACGGAGGATGCCGGCTCGTGGCGGACCGGAGCGAATGCGTTACTCCAGTGTATTGACGGTGTAACACCATCCATCCATACTTTCCGTCATGGAGACACAGAAGTCCACAGAAGCGGGCAGTCGTGCTCCCGGCTGAGCGGCACTCGCGGATCGGGGAGGCGCTCCGGGCCTCCCGCGTGGTCAGCACGGAGGAACTCGCCCGCGAGCTCGGCGTGTCGGTGGAGACCATCCGCCGCGACCTCCTCCTCCTGGAGCGTCGCGGCGTGCTGGCGCGCGTGCACGGGGGCGCCACGATCGCTCTCGGGCCGCCGACGGGGGAGGAGGCCCCGTTCGCCGAGCGGGCCGGGTCCGGCACGGAGGCGAAGAGGCTCATCGGACGGGCCGCGGCGGCGCTCGTGCGGACCGGCCAGACGATCGTGATCGATGTGGGGACCACCGCCGTCAACGTGGCCCGCGCCCTGCCGCTGGACTTCTCCGGTACCGTGGCCACCTGCTCCCTGCTGGTCGCCGCCGAGCTCGCCGAGCGGCCCGGTCTCGACGTCCTGGTCTGCGGGGGGAGGCTGCGCGGGGGAGACCTCGCGCTGTCCAACGCGATCGCCCAGTCGTTCTTCGCCGACCTCCACCCCGACCTCGCGTTCCTCGGATCCGGCGGGGTCGACGCCGCGACCGGCCTGACCGACTACTACCTGGACGAGGTCGCCGTGCGCAGGACGATCCTGCGGAACGCGGCCCGATCCTACGTGCTCGCCGACTCCGGCAAGTTCGGCCGGATCGCCCGCCACCGGGTCGCCGGCCTGGACGAGTTCACCGGTCTCATCACCGAGACCGACCCGCCGTCGAGCATCCGTGACGCCGTCACACGCAAGGGCGGCGAGGTCGTCCTGCCCTGACGGCCCCGATCGTCCCACCCCCACGGCCCCGATGAGCCGGGCGGCGCGGCAACGCCACCCGGCTCGGACCACCCAGCCGATGCACCGTTGAGAAGTAACAAAGGAGTCGGGCAGCCAATGACCCAGTATTCCCCATCCGCACCCGGCGGCCGGACAGCCGACGCCGGCGTCGAGGAGTTCGGCTACAGGCAGGAGATGAGGCGCGGCACCGGCCGGTTCGCCTCCTTCGCCGTGGCCTTCGCCTTCGTCTCGATCGCCACCGGAATCTTCACCACCTACGGCTCGGTGCTGAACAGCTCCGGACCGGCCGGCATCTGGACCTGGCCGATCGTGATCGTCGGGCAGACCGCCGTCGCCCTCATCTTCGGCGCCCTGGCCGCGCGCATCCCCGTGACCGGCTACTCGTACCAGTGGGTCTCCCGCCTGGCCAATCCCGTCCTCGGCTGGATTATGGGCTGGATCTCGTTCACGTTCCTGGCCGTCGTGGTCGTCGCGGTCGACTACACCATCGCCTCCACCGTCCTGCCCGTCCTGCTCCAGTACGAGGGGACGGCGCTGAACGCGTGGGTCATCACCGCCGTGGTCCTGCTGTTCCAGGCGCTGCTGGTGGGTCTGTCCACCCGGTGGACCGAGCGGGTGAACAACTTCGCCGTCACGGCCGAGCTCATCGGCATGATCGCCCTCGTCGTGCTCCTGCTGGCCGTCGGCTTCGTCGCCCGGGAGCTGAACGTCGCGAACCTGTTCAGCACCGGCGCCGTCCCCGCCCAGGGGTATCTGAGCCCTGGCACGCTCACCTCGGCGGGCCCGTGGATGCTCGGCTTCCTGCTGGGTGCCTTCACGATCGTCGGCTTCGAGTCGGCGGCCAACCTCGCCGAGGAGACCAAGGACCCGGCCCGCGTCGTCCCCCGTGCCATGTGGCAGGCGGTCCTCGCCTCCGGCGTGCTGGGCTTCCTCTTCCTCATCGCCGTCACCCTGCTCGCCGGCGACCCCGTCGAGCTGGCGAAGTCGGGCACGCCGATCGCGGACGTGATCGCCCGGGTGCTGGGCCCGTTCGTCGGCACCGCCCTGCTGGTGCTCGTGGTGATCGCGATCTTCGCCTGCGGCATGGTGATCCTCATGACCGGTGTGCGCCTGGTGTGGGCCATCTCCCGTGACGAGCGGTTCCCCGGGTGGCGGGCCTGGCGGCAGGTCTCGCCGCGTTTCGGCACGCCGCTGAACGCGACCGCGTTCATGTTCGCCGTCGGCGAGCTGATCCTGGCGGTCTTCGCCACCCGGACCGACGCGCTCTTCAGCCTCTTCGCCGCCGCCACCCTGCTGCCGGCCGTCATCTACACCGGGACCGTGGTCATGTACGTGGTCAAGCGCCGGTCGCTCCCGCCGAGCAAGGGGTTCGCCCTGGGCCGCTGGGAGAACCCGGTGCTCGCGGTCGCGCTGGTCTGGCTGGCGTTCGAGCTGCTGCTGTTCCGCGACGCCTCGTTCGTCGGCCCATGGATCTACGTGCTCGTCATGCTCGCGCTGGGCGCCGTCTACCTGGCGTACCTGCTGGTCAGGAGGGGCGGGGCGAAGGGGCTGGCGATGCCGGACATGCGTTCGGTCGACGCCGAACTCGACGCCGGCGCCACGACCGCGGCCGCGAACGGGACCGAGACGGGGAAGGGAGCGCACCGGCGGTGACCACCGTACTGGCCATCGACCAGGGGACGTCGGCCACCAAGGCGATCGTCGTCGATGACGGCGGCACGGTGCTCGGCCTCGCCGAGCACCCCGTCCGCCCCGCCTACCTGCCCGGCGGAGGCGTCGAGCAGGACCCCCGGGAACTGCTCGACTCCGTCCTCGGCGCCGGGCGCGAGGCCGTCGCCCGGGCCGGGACGCGGATCGACGCCGTGACCCTCGCCAACCAGGGCGAGACCGTCCTGGCGTGGGACCCCGCCACGGGCGACCCCCTCTCCGCCGCCGTCGTCTGGCAGGACCGCCGCTCGGAGGGCGTCTGCGCGGAGCTGGACGGCGCCGCGCCGCGGATCGCCGCCGTCACCGGGCTGGTCCTCGACCCCTACTTCTCCGCGCCCAAGATGGCCTGGCTGCGCCGGAACGTGACCGGGGAGGGGGTGGTCACCACCTCCGACTCCTGGATCGTCCACCACCTGACCGGCGAGTTCGTCACCGACGCCGCCACCGCCAGCCGGTCGCTGCTCACCCGGCTCGACGACGTCGAGTGGGACCCGGAGCTGCTGGAGCTGTTCCACCTCGGCGGTGAGCGCCTGCCGCGCATCGCCTCCTGCGACGAGGTGGTCGGCCACACCGCCGCGTTCGGCGGACGCGTCCCCGTCGCCGGGCTCGTGGTCGACCAGCAGGCGGCGCTGCTCGCCGAGAACTGCCTCGCGGCCGGTGAGGCGAAGTGCACCTTCGGCACCGGCGCGTTCCTGCTGGCCAACACCGGCGCCTCCGCCGCACGCTCCACCGCCGGGCTGGCGGCCTCCGTCGCCTGGCGCGTGCGCGGGGAGACCTCCTACTGCCTGGACGGCCAGGTCTACACGGCCGCCTCCGCCGTACGGTGGATGCAGGACCTCGGTTTCGTCCGCACCGCTGCGGACCTCGACGCCGTCGCCGCGGCCGACGCCGGAGGCGTCCTGTGCGTCCCGGCGCTGGCCGGCCTCGCCGCCCCCTGGTGGCGCCCGGAGGCGAAGGCCTCCTTCACCGGGATGACCCTCTCCACCGGTCCGCAGCACCTCGTGCTCGCCGTCCTGCAGGGTATCGCGGCGCAGGTCGCCGACCTCGGCGACCTCGTCGCCGCCGACCTCGGCAGCCCGCTGGCCACCCTCCGGGCGGACGGCGGGCTCACCCGCAGCCGCGTCCTCATGCAGGCCGTCGCCGACCTGGCGCAGCTCCCCGTCGAGGTCTACCCCTCCCAGCACGCCACGCCGCTGGGCGCGGCGGCGCTGGCCCGCGCCGCGCTCGACCCGTCGCTCTCCCTGGCGGACGCGGTGCACCCGTGGGACCCCAGTACGACCTACGAGCCCCGGTGGTCCGCGGACCGCGCCGGTGACTTCCGCTCCCGCTGGCGTGCGGCCGTCACCGCGACCCTGGGACAGGAAGGACAGCGGTGAACACCACACCGTCCGGCACGTTCGACGTCGCGGTGATCGGCGCCGGCATCGTCGGCTCCGCCATCGCGCGGAAACTGGCGGGCTACGAGCTCGGCGTCGCGCTGCTGGACGCGCGCGACGACGTCGGCGACGGCACGAGCAAGGCGAACACCGCCATCCTGCACACCGGCTTCGACGCCCGGCCCGGCACCCTCGAGGCCCGTCTCGTCCGCGAGGGCTACCGCCTGCTCTCCGAGTACGCCGGGAGGACGGGCATCCCCGTCGAGCGCACCGGCGCCCTGCTGGTGGCCTGGAACGCCGAGGAACTCGCCGCCCTGCCCGGCCTGCGGGAGAAGGCCGAGCGCAACGGGTACGACAGGACGGAGATCGTCGGCCCCGACGAGGTCTACCGGCAGGTCCCGCACCTGGGCGAGGGGGCGCTGGGCGGCCTGACCGTCCCCGACGAGTCCATCATCTGCACCTGGACCGTCAACCTGGCCCTGGCGACCGAGGCCGTCCTGCGCGGCGCGACGCTGCTGCTGAACCGGGCGGTGCGCGCGGTGGAGGAACGCGACGGCGTGACCGTGCTGCGCACCTCCGGCGGGGAGGTCCGCGCCCGGTGGGTCGTCAACGCCGCCGGGCTCGGCGCCGACGTCATCGACCGGCTCTTCGGCCACGACCGGTTCACCGTCACTCCGCGCCGCGGCGAGCTGCTGGTCTACGACAAGCTCGCCCGGCCCCTGGTCGACCGGATCGTGCTGCCCGTGCCCACCGCCCTGGGCAAGGGGGTTCTGATCAGCCCCACCATCTACGGCAACGTCATGCTCGGCCCCACCGCGGAGGACCTGACCGACCGCACCGACACCGCGACCTCGGCGGAAGGGCTCGCGTTCCTGCTCGGCAAGGGGGAGAAGCTGATGCCCGAGCTCCTGCGGGAGGAGGTGTCGGCGACCTACGCCGGCCTGCGCGCGGCGAGCGACCACGCGGACTACCTCATCGAGGCCGACGCCGGGCGCCGCTACATCCTGGCCGGCGGGATCCGCTCGACCGGCCTCACCTCCGGCATGGCCGTCGCCGAGCACGTCGCCGAGCTGGCCGGCGAGGCCGGCCTGCCGCTCGTGCCGCGCGAGGACCTGCCGGAGCCGCCCCGGATGCCCAACCTCGGCGAGGCGTACCTCCGCCCCTACCAAGACGCCGCCCGCATCGCCGCCGACCCCGCGTACGGGACCGTGGTCTGCTTCTGCGAGCGGGTGACCGCCGGGGAGATCCGCGACGCCTTCCGCTCGCCGATCCCACCGGCGAGCCTGGAAGGGCTCCGCCGCCGCACCCGGGTGATGAACGGGCGCTGCCAGGGGTTCTTCTGCGGTGCCGAGGTCAAGAAACTGATGGGCGCCGCGGGCGGGAGCGCCCCCGCCCCGTGCCCCCCGTCGCCGGAGGACGGCCGATGACAACCGGAACCACCACTCTCACCCCGGCCGTCGTGATCGTCGGCGCCGGGCCGTCCGGGCTGAGCGCGGCCCGCGAACTCGCGCCGAAGGTCGACGGCGGCGTCCTCGTCCTCGAACGGGAGAGCACCGCCGGGGGGATCCCACGGCACAGCGACCACCCCGGCTACGGCATCCGGGACATGCGGCGTTTCATGAGCGGGCCCGCCTACGCCCGCAGGCTCGTCCGGCAGGCCGAGGCCGCGGGCGCGACGATCCGCACGAACGCCACCGTGACGAACTGGGCCGGCGACCGCGTGATCGAGGCCACCACCCCGCAGGGGCGCATCCGGGTCGAGGCGCGGGCCGTCGTCCTGGCCACCGGGGCCCGCGAGCGCCCCCGCCCGGCCCGTCTCATCCCGGGCGACCGCGCCCGCGGCGTCTACACCACCGGGCACCTGCAGAACCTCGTCCACCTGCACCACGGGAAGGTCGGCAGGCGGGCCGTGATCGCCGGGGCCGAACTGGTCAGCTGGTCGGCCGCGCTGACCCTGCGGGAGGCCGGGTGCCGGACCGTCCTCATGACCACCGAGTACCCGCGACCGGACTCCTATCTGCTCTTCTCCGCCCCGGGCAGGCTCCTCTTCGGCACCCGGGTCGCCACCCGCACCCGCGTGACGAGGATCATCGGCCGGCCCGCGCTCGAAGCCGTCGAGATCGAGAACCTCGACACCGGCGCGCGGCGGATCGTCGAGTGCGACACGCTCGTCCTCACCGGTGACTGGATCCCCGACCACGAGCTCGCCCGGACCGGGGGCATCGCGCTGGACCCCGGCACGAAGGGGCCGCTGGTCGACAGCGCGCTGCGCACCGACCGGCCCGGCGTGTTCGCCGCGGGCAACGTGCTGCACCCGGTCGACACGGCCGACATCGCCGCGCTGGACGGCGTCCACGTGGCCCGCTCGGTCCTCGCGTGGCTGGACGGCCGGGGCACGCCCGCCGGGCAGGTGCGTCTCGTCGCCGACCCGCCCTTCCGCTGGGTGGCGCCGGAGATCCTCCGGCCCGGCGACCCCGCCCCGGCCCGCCGCCGCCTGCTGCTGTGGACCGACCGCCACATCCCGTTCCCCCGGATCGTGCTGCGGCAGTCGGGGAAGGTCGTCGCGAGCAGGCGGCTGTGGTGGCCCGCCGCCCCCGGCCGGGTGTTCCGCGTCCCGTCGGACGTCCTGCGGGGGGTGGATCCCGCGGGCGGCACCGTGCACGTGGGCGTGGACGCCTGAGCAGCGGGTACGGAGGCCGTGGGCTCCGGTCGCAGGGCCCCGGCGGCGGGGGAGGACCCGCTCAGGAGTAGAGCCGGAGCAGGTCCTCCTCGGTCTCGCGGCGCACGATCACCCTGGCCGAGCCGTCGCGGACGGCGACCACCGGGGGCCTGGTCACGTGGTTGTAGTTGCTGGCCATCGACCGCTGGTAGGCCCCCGAGGCGGGGACGGCCAGCAGGTCGCCGGGTCGTACGTCGGCGGGCAGCGGCAGGCCGCGGACGAGCACGTCGCCGCTCTCGCAGTGCCTGCCCACCACGGTGACCTCGCGAGGCGGGGCCGCTGAGAGGCGGGACGCCAGGATCGCGGTGTAGGCGGCGCCGTACATGGCGGGGCGGGGATTGTCGCTCATCCCGCCGTCGACGCTGACGTAGGTGCCCACGCCGGGGATCTCCTTGACGGTGCCCACCTCGTAGAGGGCGACGGTCGTGGGCCCGGCGATCGAGCGGCCCGGCTCGACGGCCAGGCGCACGCGGGCGGGCACGGCCTCGCGCAGCGCCGCGACCACCTCGGCCGGGCCCGGCGGGACCGGGTCGCCGGGCCGGTGGACGATGCCCAGGCCGCCGCCGAGGTCGAGCCTGGGGATCGTCACGCCGTGCTCGCGCTCGGCGGCGAGCAGGAAGCCGGACATCCGGCGGGCGGCCAGGGTGAAGCCGCCCAGGTCGGTGATCTGCGAGCCGATGTGGGAGTGCAGGCCGGTCAGCTCCAGGGAGGGGGCGGCCAGCACCCGGCGGACCGCCTCGGCGGCGAGCCCGGCGTTGAGGGAGAACCCGAACTTCGAGTCGTCGCCCCCGGTGGCGATGAACTCGTGGGTGTGCGCCGCGACGCCGGGGGTGACCCGGACCATCACGCGCTGCCGCACCCCTGCCTCGCCCGCCAGGGCGGCCAGCCGCTCGATCTCGGCGAAGGAGTCGACGACCACGCATCCGACGCCCCAGGCGACGGCGCGGCGCAGCTCGGCCACGGACTTGTTGTTGCCGTGGAAGACCACCCGGGCGGGGTCCATGCCGCCGGCCGCGGCCACCGCCAGCTCGCCGCCGGTGCACACGTCGAGGCAGAGCCCGGCCGCCTCCAGCCAGCGCACCACCTCGGGGCAGAGGAACGCCTTGCCGCCGTAGTGCACCTCCCCGTCGGGGAGCGCCTCCCGCCACAGCGCGCAGCGGGCGAGGAACTCCTCCTCGTCGAGCACGTAGGCGGGCGTGCCGAACCGCGCGGCGAGTTCCCGCACGCCGATCCCGCCGAGGCGCAGTTCCCCGTCCGTCCACGCCGCGCTCCGCGGCCAGCCGTTCTCGATCACCAAGCTCATGGGGTCGAAGGTAGGGCTTTGAGGGTTTTGTCCGATCTGAGCATCGGTGTTTTCGACGCTGAGGGTCGCAAGCGTTCACCTGTGTTGGGGCCGTTACCTGCCGTCGACACCATGAGTTCACCCATTTGCAAACCGGGAGACTATATGACAAAGAGGCTTCAATCGGTCATTGTCGCGGCGCTGGTCGTCTCGGCCCTCACGGCGGGCTGCGGGCGCTCGTCGTCGGGGAACGACGCGAGCGCGGGAGCCGCCGCCGCGGCCGGCAAAACCGCCAGGGACCTGGTGCCCGAGGCCGTGCGCAAGACGGGCGAGCTCCGCATGGCGACCTCCGAGGGCTACCCGCCGATGGAGATGTACAAGCCGGGCACCCAGGAGCTCACCGGCGTGGACCCCGACCTCGCCACCGCGATCGCCGGCAAGCTCGGACTGAAGGCGACGGTGACCAACGCCGCCTTCGACGGTCTGCTCCCCGGCCTCCAGGCCGGGCGCTGGGACGTGGTGATGTCCTCGATGAGCGACACCGAGGAGCGCCGCGCCGCCGTCGACTTCGTCGACTACTTCAACGCCGGCGGCGCCATCATGGTCAAGAAGGGCAACCCCGAGGGCGTCAAGAACCTCCAGGACCTGTGCGGGCGCACCGTCGTGCTGGCCAAGGGCAGCTCGAATCTCGCGATCGGGCAGCGCCAGGACGAGAAGTGCGCCGAGAAGATGAAGATCCTCCAGAGTGAGGACGCGCCGACCGGCCTGCTGAGCATCGACTCCGGGCGCGCCGTCGCCACCATCGTCGACTCGCCCGTCGCGGCCATGTACGCCAAGGAGACCGGCAAGTACGACGTGCTGCCCGAGCAGTACGACGCCGGCCCCTGGGGCATCGCGATCGACCGGCGCAACACCGGGCTCCGCGACGCCGTGGCCAAGGCCATGCAGGAGCTGATGGCCGACGGCGGCTACAAGGCGATCCTGGAGAAGTACGGCGTGGGGGCCAACGCCGTGTCAGAGGTCATGGTGAACACCAAGCCGTGGAAGTGACCAAGATTTCCGGGGCCGTCGAGGCCCCGGAACTGCCGATCGACGCGGTCCGGCCGCCCCGGCCGGGCCGGTGGGCCGCGGCGCTGCTCGCCGGGTTCGCCCTGGTCTGGCTGGCCTACACGATCATCGTCAACGAGAACCTGCACTGGGACGTCATCGTCGCCTACCTGGGCGACGGCAGGATCATGGGGGGCCTGTGGGTCACCATCCAGCTCACCGTGCTGTCGATGGCGATCGGTCTGGCCCTGGGGATCGTCGCCGCGGTGATGCAGCTGTCCGGCAGCCCGGTCCTGCGGGGGGCCGCGGCACTCTACACCTGGTTCTTCCGCGGCACCCCGCTGCTGGTCCAGCTCATCTTCTGGTTCAACATCGGCCTGGTGTTCCCCACCTTCGGCATCGGCGTCCCGTTCGACGGTCCCAAGCTCGTCGAGTGGCAGGCCAACGAGCTGATCACCCCCTTCACCGCGGCCCTGCTCGGCCTGGCGATCAACGAGGGCGCCTACATGGCCGAGATCGTCCGGGCCGGCATCCGCTCGGTCGACCCCGGCCAGCGCGAGGCGGCCGAGTCGCTCGGCATGTCGCACCGGCAGGTGCTCCGCAGGGTGGTGCTCCCCCAGGCGATGCGCGTGATCATCCCACCCACCGGCAACCAGTTCATCTCGATGCTGAAGACCACCTCGATGGTCTCGGTCATCGCGGGAGCCGAGCTGCTGACCGTGGCCCAGCGCATCTACCTGGGCAACTTCGAGGTCATCGCGCTGCTGATCGTGGCGTCCATCTGGTACATCGTGCTCACCACCATCGCGAGCATCGCCCAGCACTTCGTCGAGAAGCGGTTCGAGCGCGGCCACCACGCGCTCCCGGCGAGGGTCCGCCGCAACCTGCGGCCGTTCGACAGGGGGAGTGCGTGATGGCCGGACCCATGGTGAGCATCCGCTCGGTCCGCAAGTGCTTCGGCCCGGTCGAGGTCCTCAGAGGCATCAGCCTGGACGTGCCCGAGGGCGGCGTGGTCTGCGTCGTCGGCCCCTCCGGCTCCGGCAAGTCGACGCTGCTGCGCTGCGTCAACCGGCTGGAGACCATCGACTCCGGCCGCATCTGGGTCGACGGCGACCTCATCGGCTACGCCGAGCGGGGCGACCGGCTCCACCACCTCGCCCCCGCCGAGCTCTGCCGCCAGCGGCAGGACATCGGCATGGTCTTCCAGCGCTTCCACCTGTTCCCGCACCGCACCGCCCTGGAGAACGTCATGGAGGGCCCGGTCGTCGTCAAGGGCGTCCCCAGGGAGCGGGCCCGGAAGCGGGCGCTGGAACTGCTGGAGCGGGTGGGCCTGGCGGACCGCGCCGGCCACTATCCCGCCCAGCTCTCCGGGGGCCAGCAGCAGCGGGTGGCGATCGCCCGCAGCCTGGCCATGGACCCCAAGCTGATGCTGTTCGACGAGCCGACGAGCGCCCTCGACCCCGAGCTCGTCCAGGAGGTGCTCACGGTCATGCGGGACCTGGCCGCCAGCGGCATGACGATGATGGTGGTGACCCACGAGATGGGCTTCGCCCGCGAGGTCGGCGACAACCTGGTCTTCATCGACGGGGGAGTGATCGTCGAGCAGGGCCACCCCCGTGAGGTGCTCGCCGCCCCCCGCCACGAACGCTTCCGCGCCTTCCTCGGGCAGGTGCTGTGACCCGCTTCGACCTGCTGCTCCGGGGCGGCCTGGTGGTCGACGGCACCGCTCCGCCCGGCGCCGCCCGCCACGCCGACGTCGGCGTCCTGGACGGCCGCCTCGCCCTGCTGCCCCCGGGAGCCGCGGCGGACGCCGACCGGACCGAGGACGTGACCGGCCTCGTCGTCGCCCCCGGCTTCATCGACGTGCACACCCACTCCGACGGGGTCACCCTGATCGCCGGCGAGGTCGGCCGTGACATGGTCCGGGCCGCCGTCCTGCAGGGCGTCACCACCGAGCTCTGCGGTAACTGCGGCTCCAGCCTCTTTCCCGCGCTGCCGGAGCGGCTGGCCGCGATGCGCGCGGAGGCCCGCGTCCACTTCGGCGGCGACGTCGGGGCCTACGAGGGCTTCGCGGAGTTCGCCGCCGCGCACGCCGCCGTGCCCCGGACCAACCACCTGATCTCGCTGGTCGGGCACGGCACGCTGCGCAGCGGGGTGCTGGGCCCCGTCGACCGGCCCGCCACCCCCGGCGAGCTGGACGCCATGTGCGCGCTCCTGGACCGGGCGCTCTCGGCGGGCGCGGCCGGACTGTCGACCGGACTGATCTACACCCCCGGCACCTACGCGGGCACGGACGAGGTGGTCGCGCTCGCCGCCGTCGCCGCCCGGCACGGCAAGCCGTACGTCACCCACCTCCGCGACGAGATGTCGCGCGTGGAGGAGGCGCTGGAGGAGGGAGTGGAGATCGCCCGCCGGAGCGGCGCCGCGCTGCACATCTCCCACCACAAGACCGCCGGCAAGCATGCCTGGGGACGCACCGAGCGCACCCTGCCCAGGATCGCCGCCCTCCGCGCGGCGGGCATGGACGTCACCTGCGACGTCTATCCCTACACTGCGGGAAGCACCGTGCTGGCCGCCATGCTCCCCCCGTGGGCCTCCGACGGAGGGATCTCCGCGCTGACGGCGCGGCTGGCCGATCCCGGCGAGCGGGACCGGATGCGCCGGGCCATCGCCGAGGGCGTGCCCGGCTGGGAGAACACCGTCGGCAACGGCGGCTGGGACCGCATCTCCGTCGCCTGCGCGCCACGCCACCCCGAGACGGAGGGCCGCACGATCGCCGAGCTCGCCGCCGTACGCGGCCAGGACCCCTTCGACGTGGCCGTCGAGATGCTCCTCGCCGAGCGGGGCGAGGTCACCATCATCAGCCACTCCATGATCGAGGACGACGTGCGGCGCGTGCTGGCCGCGCCGTACTCGATGATCGGCTCCGACGGCGTGCCCAAGCCGGGAGGCCGCCCCCACCCGCGCTGGGCGGGGACGTTCGCGCGGGTCCTCGGCCACTACGTCAGGGAGCTGGGGCTGCTCGACCTGGAGACGGCGGTGCACAAGATGACGGGCATGGCCGCGGTCAGGTTCGGGCTGGCGGGGCGCGGTGTGATCAGGGACGGGGCCCACGCGGACCTGGTCGTCCTCGATCCCGGCACCGTCGCCGACGGCGCCACCTTCGCCGCCCCGCTGGTCCCGCCGTCGGGGATCCACTCGGTTGTCGTCGCGGGCGAGACCGTGGTCCGGGACGGGGAGGAGACCGGCGCCCGGCCGGGTACGGTGCTGCGCACATGAGCGGGCACCGCGGGACCGCGGACCACCCAGGCGGGAACGACCGCCGGGACGGCCGGGAAGACCGGGACGGCCGAGAAAACGGGAACGGTGACGGAGGCCGGGACGGTCACGCAGGAAGGGGAGGGTCGCATGGACCGGGAGGGGAACGGCGGCGCCGTCACGGTGGCCGTCTCGGTGCCGGGGATGATCTCCCTCGGCGAGGACGCCGAGCTGGTCCTCGCCAGCACAGGAAAGCTGCTCCTGCTGGCCGCGGCGGCCCGGGGGATCGCGGCCGGGGAACTGGACCCCGCCGAGGTCGTGGAGCTCCGCGACGACGACCGCTGCGGCGGTTCGGGGCTCCTCGGCGCCCTGTCCGGGCTCCACTGGACGATCGGTGACCTCGCCGTGCTGACCGCGTCGGTGAGCGACAACACCGCCACCAACGCGCTGCTGCGCCGGATCGGCCTGGACCGGGTGGCCGAGGGCGCCGCCGAGCTGGGCCTCGTACGGACGCGGATCCTCGACCGGATCCGCGATCCGCGGCTGCCGTCGCACCCGCCCGCCTTTGCCGTGGGCACGGCGGGCGAGCTCGCCCGGTTCGCCGCCGGGCTCGACGGGCGGCGGGAGTGGACCCGGATCCTGCTGGGCTGGATGGCCCGCAACACCGACCGGGGCCTGGTCCCCGCCCTGCTGCCGCACGACCCCGAGGACCGCGAGGTGCCCCGCGCGGCCCCCGAGGGGATGGTCTGGGTGGCGAACAAGACCGGCACCGACACCGGCGTGCGGGCCGACGTGGGCGTGATGGCCGGCCCGGAACGCCGGATCGGCTACGCCGTGCTGGCGAACGGGCCCGCCGGGAGCGAGCACGCGCTGGTGACGGCCGTCCGCCGGGCCGGCCTGGACATCGGCCGCCTGGCCGGCCTGCCCCCGGCTGACGGCCCCGGCGCCCGCTGAGGCGTCCCGGCCCCGGAGCAGTCGCCGTCGCGGGCCTGGTTCAGCGCAGGGCGTTGCGCATCTGGGCGGAGGCGTCGCGCAGGTAGGCGATGAAGGAGCGCAGCGCCGGGTTGGGGTTGGTCGGGCGGACGGCCGCGCCGATCCTGCGGTAGAGCCGGGGGCCGTCCAGGCGGCAGATCTGGATGCCGGACGCCCCGTGCGCGCCGAGGCTGGGTACCAGGGCCACCCCCAGCCCGGCCCGCACCAGCCCGAGCGTCACCTCGTAGTGGTCGCTGCGGCAGCGGATCATCGGGCTGAACCCCTCCAACGCGCTCGCCCGCTCCAGCACCGACACCGGGGTGTCGGTGCCGTACGTGGTGATCCACGGTTCGTCGGCCAGGTCGGCCAGGCGCACCCGCTGCCGTTGGCCCGCCGGGTGGCCCGGCGGCACGACCAGGAGGTGCGGCTCGTCGAAGAGGTGGGTGACCTCCACCCCCTCCGGCGGCTTCCAGGGGTCGAGCGCGTGCTCGAAGACCACGAGCACGTCGAGCGCGCCGCGCTCCAGGTCCGGCAGGAGCTCGTGAGGCTGGCCGAGCACCAGGTCGAGCTCCACGGCGGGGTGGCGCGCGGCGAAGGTCGACAGCGCCAGCGGCAGCAGCCGGTATCCCGCGGAGGCGAAGAACCCGATCCGCAACTGCCCGGCGTCGGCCCTGGCCTGCGCCAGCAGGTCCTTCTCCGCGGCCTCGATGATGTCGAGCACCTCCTGCGCGCGGGTCGCCAGCCGCCGCCCGGCCGCGGTCAGCCGCAGGCTCTGCGCGCCCCGCTCGACCAGGCCCACGCCGGCCTCCTCCTCCAGCTTGGAGAGCTGGTGGGACACGGCGGACGGCGAGAGCCGCAGGGTACGCGCGGCTCCCGCGATGCTTCCCGTACGGAAGACCTCCAGGAGAACCCGGAGGCGGTGGCTGCTCAGCACGGTTAACAGTATCTGCCCCGGCCCGGACCCGCTTCCGGCGTCGCCGCGAGCCCCGCCCGGTCCGCCGAGGCTCTCAGCCCCCCGCGCCGCCGGCGGCCACGGCCCTGCTCTTGCGGGAGCGGTAGTTGGCCGCCTTGACGCGGTTGCCGCACTCCTCCATGCCGCACCATTGGCGGTTGCCGCCACGGGAGCGGTCGATGAAGATCCGTGTGCACTCCGGGCGGCTGCACTCCCGGATCCGCAGCTCGCCGAGGCCGCCCAGAAGGTCGACGGCCGAGCGGGCGACCTCGGAGGCGACCGCCCCGGCGTCGCCGACCCGTACGACGCCGGCCGGGGTCAGGATCATCCGTGGCGGCATGCCGCCCGCCTCCTTGTTGACGACGCGCAGGTCGTCGTCGGGCCAGGGGCGGCGTTCCATGCCGTGGAACACGAGCCGGTAGACCGCCTCGCGCAGCGTGCGCAGCCGTCGCAGCCCGGCCGCGTCGACGGGGGGCTCCTCGGTCATGACGCCCGCCTCGACCGCCCAGCGCGCCAGGTCACCGGGTGTCGCCAGCAGCTCCTCGGGGTCGCTCCGCCGCCACTTGAGCGTGCCGGCGAAGTCCAGTGCGAGGTCGCCGCTGACGAAGACAAAGCTCATGTCACCATCTTGACAGGTGACGATTCGGGGGCGCAATGTTGGCGTCACCTGCTTAGCAGGTGACGAATTGCTTCGGTGGCTCTTGGAGCGGAATTGATCACAGATGACGACTACCTGTACTACGTCGACCGGGCCCTGGACGGCATGACCGGCATCGTCGCCGGGCTCGGCGACGAACTCGCCAACGAGAGGCCGCCGATCCCGGGCGCGAACTCGCCGTATGCGCTGCTCACCCACTGTCTGGGCGTGGTCTCCTTCTGGGGCGGAGCCATGGTGGCGGGCCGCGAGGTCGTCCGCGACCGCGACGGCGAGTTCACCAGCGCCGGTCCGGTGGGCCCGCTGCTCGACAGGGCGGCGGCGGTACGCGCGCAGCTCGCCGAGGACGTGCGCGCCGCCGCCTACGGCGAGGGACTCCGCGGCACCCCGCCGCCCGGCTTCCTCGGCCCCGACCGCGAACTGACCCAGGGCGCGGCGCTGTTCCACGTCTACGAGGAACTCGCCCAGCACCACGGTCAGATGGAGATCCTGCGCGACGCCATCCTCGCCGGGCGGGCGCGGCAGGCCGGGTATCCCGGCCGGGTCGAATCCGCCGGACGTTCCGAGCCGGTCGGGCCGGTCGGGCGGGCCGGACGTTCCGAGCCGGTCGGGTGGACCGGGCCCGCCGAGTCAACTGGAATGTACTGATGAACCGCGAACCCTCCGAAACCACCACCTTCTCCGCGCCCGCCGACCCGTTCGCGGCCATCGACGTCGAGCGCCTGCGCTCGGGGTACGGCGTCAAGTGGGGCTCGCTCGCTCCGGGCACCATCGGGGCCTGGGTCGCCGACATGGACTTCGGGGTCCCGCCCGCCGTGCGGGAGAGCATCCTCCGGGTGACCGAACGCGAGGACTTCGGGTATCCGTACTGGCCGGGGGAGGACCCCGTGATCGAGGCGTTCGAGGAGCGGATGGCCGGACGCCACGGCTGGCGGCCGGAACCCGGGCGGACACGCGTGTTCACCGACCTCATCCAGGTGCTCCAGGTGATGATCGAGCACGCGACCGAGCCCGGTGACGGCATCGCGATCCACGTCCCCTCCTACCCGCCGTTCCTGGCGAGCATCGCCCGTTCGGGGCGGCGGATCGTGCCCCTGCCGATGGTGCGGGGGGAGACGGGCTGGGGCTTCTCGGCCGACGGGCTCACCGAGCACCTGCGTGAGCAGGGCTGCCGCATGCTCGTGCTCGTCAACCCGCACAACCCGACCGGCCGCGTCCTCACCCCCGCCGAACTCGCCTCCCTGGCGGAGACCGCCGAGGAACTGGACCTGGTGGTCCTGGCCGACGAGATCCACGCCGACCTCGTCTTCGCCCCGTACCGCCACGTTCCCTTCGCCTCGTTGGGCGCCTCCGCCGCCGGGCGGACGATCACCGCGACCTCGGCCACCAAGGCGTTCAACATCGCCGGGCTTCGCTGCGCCGTCGCGCACGTCGGGCCGGAGCGCGTCCGGGACGCGCTGGACAGGGCTCCGCTCGACTACTTCGGGACCCCGGGCATTCTCGGCAGGGTCGCCACCGTGGCCGCCTGGCGGCAGGCCGACGACTGGCTCGCGGCCCTCATGCGCACCCTGGAGCGCAACCGGCTCCTGATCGAGGAGTGGGCCGCGGCCCTGCCGTGGGACCCGCGCTACCACTCCCCGGAGGGGACCTACCTGAGCTGGTTCGACTTCACCGGCGGTCCGTCCGGGGGCGTCGCACCCGCCGAGCACCTCGAACGCGTGGCGAGGGTCAAGCTCAGCGAGGGAGCCGACTTCTCCCGGGGGACCGCCGTCGACACCGGCGCGTTCGCCCGGCTCAACTTCGCGACCAGCCCGTCCAACCTTGAGGAGGTCCTGGCCCGCCTCGCGGCCGCCTGACCCGTCTCCCGCCTTCACCCGGCATACGGGCAGTCCTCCCGCGTCGGCGCGGTGACCGGGTCTCCCGCCGCCGGGGCCGCCCCGGCGGTGCGTCGCCCCGCGGCCGCACTGTCATGCGCCCATGCGCCCGCACCGTCATGCGGCCATGCCAACCGTGCGGCCACACCGTCATGCGCCCATGCGGTCATACCGTCATACCGTCATGCGGCCATGCGCCCATGCGGCCGTGCCGCCCTACGGCCATGGCGTCCCGCGGCTCTGCCGTCACGTCACCCTGTCGCCATCCCGGTGCGAACACTCCCGCCGCGCGCGCCGGGTCGTGCGCGCGCGCCCCTCACGGCGGCGCGAAGCCGCTGTGCAGAACAATAACAAAGCGTCACCCTCTTGACTGGTGACGATTGGTGCACTCAAGCTGTTCATCATCTCGTCACCTGCTAAGAAGGTGACTTTTCCTTGGTCTTGCCCGGCCCCGCCCGGCCGCGGCCGGGGAACCCGTTTTCGAAGGAAGCACCATGCCTGACGCACGATCCGGCTCGGTCGAACCGAACGTCCACCCCATCCCGTCCGGCGGGACCGCGGCCCCGGCCCCGGCCATCGCTCAGACCGCTTCCCCGGCCGCCGTCTCGGCCCGCCTGGAGCGGTTGCCGTGGAGCCGCTTCCAGCGCGGGCTCTTCCTGGTCGTGGCCACCGCCTGGCTCTTCGACTCGATCGACCTGGCCGCCATCACCTTCCTGCTGGCGCCGATCAGCCAGGAGTTCGGCCTCACCCCCGCCCAGGCGGGCCTGCTGGGGAGCGTGAGCTTCGCGGGCATGTTCGCCGGGGCGGTCTCCGCCGGTGCCCTGGCCGACCGGTTCGGCCGCCGCCGGGTGTTCCAGTACAGCATCGTCATCTGGGGCCTGGCCAGCCTGGGCCTGGTCTTCGCGTGGAACCTGCCCAGCCTGCTCACGTTCCGCTTCGTCCTGGGCGTCGGGATGGGGGCCGAGTTCCCCGTCGCCGCGGCCCTCGTCGCCGAGTTCATGCCGGCGTCCCGGCGAGGGCGCTACGCCGCGCTGCTGGAGGGGGCCTGGCCCATCGGGTTCGTCGTCGCCGGGGCCCTGGCCTACCTGATCGTGCCCGCCTCGGGCTGGCGCACCTTCTTCGCCCTGCAGGCATGCCTGGCCCTGTGGGCGCTGGTCGTCCGGCGCGGTGTCCCGGAGTCGCCGCGCTGGCTCGCCTCCCGCGGTCTCAGCGAGCAGGCGGAATCGGTCATGGCGTCCATCGAGCGCCGGGTCGCCGGTCTCACCGGGCGCGCGCTGCCCGAACCGGTGATCGCGGCCGGGCAGGACACGGCCGCGGGCGGACGCGCCGGGCTCCGGGTCCTGTTCTCACCCGCCTACCGCCGCCGCACGCTCACACTGTGGGCCACCTGGTTCGCCATCCTGTTCGGCTACTACGGCCTGACCACGTGGATGGGCAAGCTGCTGGCCGACAACGGCTTCGACATCGCCAAGAGCATCGGCTTCATCGTGCTGATGGCCCTGTGGGGCGTGCCGGGCTTCCTCTCCGCCGCCTACCTCATCGAGATCATCGGCCGCCGGTCCTGCCTGGCCCTGTACACGGTCGCCTCGGCGGTGGCCGCCTTCTTCTACGGCCAGGCCTCCGACCAGCTCGAACTGATCGTCTACGGCTCGATCCTGCAGTTCACGTTCTTCGGCATGTGGTCCTCCATCTACGCCTTCACCCCCGAGCTCTTCCCGACGCGCGTCCGCGGCATCGGGGTGGGGACGGCCACGGCCGCGGGCCGGGTCGGCGCCCTGCTCGGCCCCATCGTCGTACCGCTCCTCCTGGCCGAGGGCGGCGCCCCGCTGGTCTTCACCGCCAGCGCGGGCCTGTTCGTCCTCGCCGCGGTGCTCGTGCTGCTGCTCCTGCCGGAGACCAAGCAGTCCGTCCTGGAGGACATCTCCGCCTGAGGTGGACCGGTGGCACCCGAACGGCCGGTGCCGGCCCCGGTGACCGGGGCCGGCGCGATCTCGGGACGTCGTGGCACCGCGCCCGGCCCGATTCGGCGGACCGCGAGGACCCGTGCCACAGTAGGGCCGTGACAGACATGCTCGTCAGGGAGGCGACCGCCGCCGACGTGGCCGCCATCGCGGTGGTGGCCGTCGCCGCCGGGGAGACGGGGGAGTGGACGGGCGCCGACCCGGCCTATGTGGGGCACCTGCTCTCGCACGGCCGGGTGGTGGTCGCCGAGCACCGCGGCGAGGTGACGGGGTTCGGCGCGACCCGGCCGATCGGCCGCGGCCCGGCCGCGGTCGGCATGCTCTGCGACCTGTTCGTCGACCCCCGCTCCCACGGCCGGGGCGCCGGCCGGGCCATGCTCGACGTCCTGTGGCACGACGCCCCGCGGCGGATGACGTTCAGCAGCCTGCACGCCCACGCGCTGCCGCTGTACACCTCCTTCGGCCTCGACGCCTGGTGGCCCCTGCTCTACCTGGCCGGAGACGTGCGCGCGTTGCGCGCCCCGGCCGGCTGGTCGGTCTCGACCGCGGACCCCGGCGAGGTAGCCGCGCTGGAGGAGCGGTGGACCGGCGTCGACCGCTCCGCCGACCACCGCGCCTGGGCCGCCCGGCCGTCCGGGCGCGCGGTCGTGGCCGACAGGGCGGGCGAGGCGCTGGCCGCGGGCACCGTGGCCGGCGCCGGGCCGGAGTACGGGATCGCGCACCTGATGTCGGCCTCCCACGCGGGCGAGGACACGGCCCGTGACGCGGTCATCGCCGTGCTCGCCTCCCTGGACCCGCCCGGCGGCCGGGCCCAGGTCTGCCTGCCCGCCCCGCACCCGGCGGTCCGCCCCCTGCTCGCCGCCGGCTGGCGCAACGACTCCATGGACCTGTTCATGGCGACCGATCCCGCCTTCCTCGACCCGCTCCGCGCGGTCCCCTCCCCGGCGCTCGCCTGACCGCGGCTCCCGCCGATCACCCCTCCGCCGGGAGGGCCGGGGACCAGCCGGTGTACAGGCGGGCGACGACGTCCTCGATGGAGTCCTCCTCGGGGGCGGTGGCGCGCAGGTCGTCGAGGGTGCCGTCGAAGGCGAGGCTGCCGTGGTCGATGAGCATCACCCGGCGGCAGAGCTTCTCGATGTCGCCCAGGTCGTGGGTGGTCAGCAGGACGGTGGTGCCCCGTTCGGCGTTGAGGCGGCGGAGGAAGTCCCGCATGGCGGCCTTGCTGACCACGTCCAGGCCGATCGTCGGCTCGTCGAGCACCAGGACGGCGGGGTCGTGCAGCAGGGCGGCGGTGAGGTCACCGCGCATGCGCTGGCCGAGGCTGAGCTGGCGGACCGGGGTGGCCAGGAAGTCCGCGAGGTCGAGCAGTTCGGTCAGCTCGGACAGCCGCCGCCGGAAATCGATTTGATCTACTTTGTAAAGATGGCGGACCAGTTCGAAGCTGTCACGCAGCGGGAGGTCCCACCACAGGGTGGTCCGCTGGCCGAAGACCACCCCGATCCTGCGGGCCAGCGACGTGCGGCGGCGGGTGGGATCGAGCCCGGCCACCCGGAGGCGGCCCGAGGTGGGCGCCAGGATGCCGGTGATCATCTTGATGGTGGTCGACTTGCCGGCGCCGTTGGGGCCCAGGTAACCGACGAACTCCCCGGCCCGCACGGTGAACGACAGATCCTGGACGGCGTGCACGGTCTTCCTGGTCCTGCGGCGGCCCACGGTGAACGAGCGGCCGACCCCGTCGAGCTCGATCATGTGTCAACTCCCCGTCGAGCGGTAGCGGCGGACGCCCGCCCGCCAGGCGAGGGCGGCGAAGGGGGGCGCGGCGGGCGCCGCCCCGGGCGCGGGGGGACTGTACCAGTGGGGGGGGCCGCGGGGGGCGTCGCGGTCCAGCACGAAGAGCGCGGGCTGCCAGTTCACGAAGGCCAGCGGCACCACGAAGGTCACGCCCCGGACGAGCTCGGCCCCGTAGACGCTCAGTGGGTACTGGGTCAGGGCGCTGCCGCCGTAGGTGAAGGCGTTGGCCACCTCGGGGGCGTCGGTGAGCAGGAACTGGAGGGCCCCGCCCAGGGTGAAGATCGAGGTGAAGATGACGATCCCGCACAGGATCATCAGCGGGATCATCCACGCCCTGCTCCAGGGGACGTCGAGCTGGGGCAGGGCGATGGCGAGCACCACGACGGCCTGGGTGACGCGGCCCAGGCGCTGCACGCCGAAGCGGTCGACGGCCATCTGCACGAACGCGCTCGCCGGGCGGATCAGCATGGTGTCGAAGCCGCCGGTCCTGATCTGCTCGCTGAGCCGCGTGACGTTGCCGAAGAGCATGTCGGAGGTGGCGAAGGCCAGCTCGGCGGTGCCGTACAGGAACATCACCTCGGCCAGCCCGAACCCGGCCAGCGACTCGGTGTGCCGGAAGATCACCAGGATCGCCGCCACGTCCAGGACGTTCACCGCGAAGGAGCCCAGCGTCATCATGGCGAGCTGCGCCCGGTACTGCGCCGCCGCCCTCAGCCAGGTCCAGGCCAGCAGGAGGTACGTCCTCACCATGGGCCGTCTCCTCCGGGTCGCCGCGCGGTGGTCACGCGGTCAGCCACCCTGGATCACGACCTTCCGGCGGGCGGCGCGCGTGGCCAGCGCGCCCAGCAGCAGCAGCGCCGCCGCCCAGGCGGCCTGGAAGCCGAGCGCCTCCCAGGCGTCGCGTTTGCCCAGGTAGACGTCGGCGGGGACCTGGACCATCGCCGACCAGGGGAGGGCGTCGGCCAGGACGCCGAGCCAGCCGGGGAACAGGTGGAGCGGCAGGGTCATGCCGCTGAAGAAAAGCGTCAGCACCAGGGACAGCGCCTGCACGCCCCGGTCGTCGATCACCCAGCAGGCCGAGAGCGCCACCAGGTAGCGCCAGCCGAAGCTGACGATCACCGCGAGGACGAAGCTGACCGTGAAGAACAGCCAGGTCGCCGGGGCGTCCGGCAGGACGATGCCGAACAGCGCGGCGCCCAGGGCCACCGGCGGCAGGCTGCGCAGCAGGAAGAGGTAGGCGGCCCGGCCCAGGTCGTCGGCGAGGCTCCACATCTGCAGGGACGCCGGGCGGACGAGGTCGATGGCGACGTCTCCGGTGCGTACGCGGCCGGACAGCCCCAGGCCGCCGAAGACCTGCATGGGGCCGATGCAGGCCTGGCTGAGGAAGCAGAAGGTGACGGCGTCGGCGACGTCGTATCCGGCGAGCCCGGGGCGGGCCTGCCAGAGGGCGATCAGGACGTAGGCGCGCAGGATGCCGAAGACGGTGTTGGTGAACGCTCCGGCGAGGGCTGCGGCACGGTAGACGGAGTGGCGGCGGAAGCCGTATCCGGCGATGCGCATGTAGAGCAGGAAGACTGCCTCCCGGGGACATCAGGGCAACCCGCCTATTTTCCTCGGCGTCTCCGGGCGCCGCAACGGATTTTCCGCCGCCCGCCGGTCGTCGTCCGTCGCCCGCCGTCCGGGGCCGGTCGTCCGCCGGTCAGTGGCCGACCGGCCGGTGGGCGGCGGGCGGTCAGCGGTCGGTCAGCCGGTAGACGAACCGCAGCCCCGACCAGACCGCGTCGATCGAGGCGACCTTGTTGTCCACCAGTCCCCGCGCCAGGCCGTACTCCCGTACGACACCGTCTCCGAGGTCGGTCGGCACCCTGCTCGCCCGCTTGGGCCAGCACACCCACAGGCCCCCGTTCTTCGCCAGGCGGGCCTTCGCGCCGGGGAAGCGGTCGTGCAGGGCCGCCTGGTCGGGGCAGAAGAGCACGATCACGTCGTACGGCTCGGGTCCGGGCCGTCGGTGGTGGTCCACGCCCCGCAGTTCGAAACCGCCGGGGGAGCCGGTCAGCAGAACGCGGTGGCCCGGCTTGATGCCGAGTTTCCGGGGAAGCGGTGTGCCGGAGTATTCAGCCATGGCGTAAGGGTGGCATGGGGCAGGAGGTTACACATCTGTAATCTTCGCGATACATCCACCCTTCGATAGAAGGATGTTCTGCGGGGGAATGATCTGCGGTGGAGGTGCACATGCATGACGAGGTCGACATCGATGTCTGTCCCGCGTATCCCTTCAGCTGGCAGGCCGCCGCTCTCAGCATGATCATGCATGGCACCTTCAAGCCGATCTCCGGCCTGCTGCTCCGGACCGGGGCCGGTATCGCCGCGGCCTCCCGGATCGCCGCGCTGGCCGCGAAGCTGCCGCTCCGCCTGCCCGCCCACGTGACCGTGACGCCGGACGGCGACGGGCCCTGCCCCAGCGAGTGGGTTCGCGCGGGGGAGGAGCTCGACGAGGGCAAGGTGCTGCTGTATTTCCACGGCGGCGGTTACTTCACCTGCTCCCCGGCGACCCACCGGCCGATCACCTGGCGCCTGTCGGCCGCGGCGGGGCGGCCGGTGCTGGCCGTCGACTACCGCCAGGGCCCGGTGCACACGATCGTCGAGTCCCTGAACGACGCGCTCGACGCGTACCGGGGTCTCCTGGCGCGCGGCTACGACCCGGCGGACGTCATCGTCGCCGGAGACTCCGCGGGCGGGCATCTCACCCTGGCGACCCTCCTGGCGCTGCGCGACCGTGGTGTGCCGCTGCCCGCCGCCGCGGTGTGCCTGTCGCCGTGGGCCGACCTCACCGACGCGCCCCGGCGGGTCAACCGCCTGCTGGACCCGATGATCCCGGCCGGCCGCGTCGACTGGCTCGCCCGCCGCTGGACGGCGGGACTCGACCCGCACGACCCGTTGGTCTCCCCGGTGCTCGGCGACTACACCGGACTGCCGCCGCTGATGGTCGTCACCGGCTCCACCGAGGTCCTGCGTGACGAGGGCCGCCGGGTCGTGGCGCGGGCGCGTGCCGCCGGGGTGCCGGTCACGTACGAGGAGTGGCCCCGCATGCCGCACGTCTTCGCGATCCTGGCCGACGTCCTCCCCGAGGCCCGCCGTGTCTACCGGCACATCGCCCGCTTCCTCGCCGCGGCGCAGGGCCTGCCCGCCCATGAGGTGCCCGGCGGGGGCACGCCCGCCTCTCCGGCCCGCGGGGAGCCGCCCGCGCGTGCGGAGTCCGCGGCCGCCTGAACCCGCCCCGCCGGGCTCCCCGCCCCGGGCCCCTCACTCGCCCCCGCCGGGCTCCCCGCCCCCGGACCTCTCCCGACCCGCCGTCTTCCCCCGGTCACACCGGCACGTCCGGCACCGGGGAACGCCTGTCGCATCATGGGTGACTTACCCCGGAGGATCATTCGTCTTACCTGCCATACCCCTTGCGACGGGTCGACGGCGAAGCCCCCGCGAATCCGGTCACAGTGTGCTTGCCGTAGCCAGTACACGAGAGGCGCAACGAGGATGGCACGTGGGGGAACCGGTCCCGGGAACGGCATGCCGCCCGGCGTGCGGCCGCTGACCGTCGGCGACCCGGTCGTCATCGGGCGTTACCTTCTGCTCGGCCGCCTCGGTGCCGGCGGTATGGGCGTGGTCTATCTGGCCGAGCACCCGCAGGGCGGGGTGGTGGCGCTCAAGACACCGCATCCGGCGCATCTCCACGATGCCACGCTTCGCGCCCGGTTCGCCGAGGAAGTGGAATTCTCCCGGCGGGTGGTCCCGTTCTGCACCGCCGCGGTGGTGGAGGACGGCACCGACCGCGACCGCCCCTACCTCGTCTCGGAGTACGTCCCCGGCCCCGCCCTGTCGCAGGTGGTCGCCGCCCGGGGTCCGCTCACCCCGGACCTGGCCTACGGCGTCGCCCTGGGCGTGGCCGCCGCGCTGGTGGCGGTGCACGAAGCGGGGCTGGTCCACCGCGACCTCAAACCGGGCAACGTCCTGCTCTCGGACACCGGCCCGCGGGTGATCGACTTCGGTATCGCCAGGGACGTCGAGGCCGTCGGCGCGCACACCCAGGCGGGTCAGGTCATGGGCAGCCCCGGCTGGGTCGCGCCGGAGCGTCTGACCGGTGGGCCCGCGCTGCCCGCCTCGGACGTCTTCGCCTGGGGCTGCGTGATCGCGTACGCGGCCACCGGCCACCATCCCTTCGCCGGCGGCGGCGAGCACGACGCGCTGACGCGGAGCATCCTGCTGGAGGCGCCGCGCCTGGCCGCGGTGCCCGCGCTGCTGCGTCCCGCCGTCGGGGCCTCGCTGGCCAAGAACCCGGCCGACCGGCCCGGGGCCGCCGACCTGCTCGGCGCGCTGCTGGCCGCCGGCGGTGTGGGTGACCCGTGGGACCTGCGTGAGGCGGTCGCGGACGTGCTGGCGGAGATCTGGACCCCGGTGCCGTACCCGCCGGGAGCCGGGCGGGTACGGCTCGCACCGGCAGGGGCGGCCGAGCCGGTGCGCGAGCGGACGCCGATCCCGGGGAAAGCCGCCCGCCGAGCCCGGTCACGCAGGGGCGCGCACCTGTCGCAGGCGAGCTTCGCGGCGCTGGCCACGGTGTCGATGGCGGCCGTCACCGTGATCGCGGCCAGCGGCGGCGGGGTCAGCGCCGGCGACGGCTCACGCGTGCCCGACCCGGTGCCGATGGTCGTCCCGGCCGAGGGCACCACGTCGAGTTCCACGTTCCGCGGCGCCCGGCCGCCCGGCGGCAGTCCCCGGACGCCCGCCCGGGTCGCGCCCCCCACCGTCCGGGTCACCGCGACCAGGACGATCGCGGCGCCCGAGGTCGAGGACACCGGCCGCCGGGAGCCCGGTCCCGGGCACTCGCAGGGGCCCGGCGGCTCGGCCGACGACGGCGAGGAGCCGCAGACCTGCGCCGACGTCACCGCGAAGAACCGGGGCGGGGGCCGGGAACGTGACTGCCCGACGTCCTCGGGCGGTCCCCGGCCGTCCTTCACGCAGATCCCGCAGACCGGAGACGGGGAGAGCCCGTCCCCGTCACCCACCTCCGTCCCCTCGGGCACGACGATCGCCCCGCAGCCGAGTCCCGGCGTCTCGTTCCCGATAGGCGGCTGAGCGTCCTTGCCCCCGGTTTTCCGGGGATGCACCGGCATATCGGTTAAAGTGAGCGCCGCGAGTCGATGCGGAGGGGGATACGGATGGGCGAGCCGGTGCCCGGCGCGGTGGAGCTGAGCGACGTCGGCGTACGGGTGGTGGGCCGGACCCTGCTGGCCGGCGTCGACTGGCGGGTGGAGTACGGCGAGCACTGGGTGGTGCTCGGCCCCAACGGGGCCGGCAAGACCACGCTGCTCTCGCTGGCCGCCGCGGTGCGCCACCCCACCGAGGGGGCCGTCACCGTGCTCGGCCAGCGGCTGGGCCGGGTCGACCTGCGGGAGCTGCGCCGTCACATCGGCCTGGTCGCGGCCAGCCAGCGGCTCGTCGACGAGGAACTGCTGGAGGAGGAGCAGGCCACCGCGCACACCGTGGTCCTGACCGGCCACACCGGTACCAGCGTCCCGCTGTGGGACAAGTACGGTCCCGCCGAGCACGAGCGCGCCCATCTCCTCCTGGCCGACCTGGGGTGCAAGGACCTCGCCGACCGGCTCTTCCGCGTCTGCTCCCAGGGCGAGCGGGCCCGCATCCGCGTCGCCAGGGCGCTGATGGCCGACCCGGTGATCCTGCTGCTGGACGAGCCGTTCGCCGGGCTCGACCTGCCCGCCCGTGAGGATCTGATCACCGCGGTGGAGAACCTCGCGGAGACTCGCCCGGCGCTGACCACGATCACCGTCACCCACCATCTGGAGGAGGTCCCGGCCACCACGACCCACGCCCTGCTGGTGCGCGACGCGCGGATCCAGGCGAGCGGCCCGGTGGCGGAGATCCTCACGGGGGAGAACCTGTCGGAGTGCTTCGGGCGCCCGCTGCGCGTCGACCATGTCGACGGCCGCTGGTCCGCGCGGGCGCTCCGCGTCTGACGGGCCGCCGGGTACGCGGCCGGTTCGCGTCCGGGGCACGGCGGTATCCCGATGTCAGGGGATATGCCGAAAAAAGATGTGATGCGGTGATCTTCCCGATACGGTGACACGCATGGCGACCAAGCTGAACCAGATCCTCGCCGTCGAGAAGGGCGTCAAGTCCGACACCCATCGCAAGGTGACCGACGCGTACCACACGATCCAGAAGAACGCCCTGCTGTCGGGCCTGTCGCGGACCTACCAACCCGTCGACGACGAGGGTGAGCGGCTGCCGCCGGAGTCGACCCGGGTGCAGGTGCAGGCCGAGGAACTGCTCAAGCAGGTCGGCGCCGCGCTGACCCGGCTGTTCGACGTGACCGCGACCAAGGACTGGGCCAACTGCACCGCGCGCGCCGACGTCAAGGTGGACGGCAGCACCCTGCTGGAGGACGTGCCCGTCACCTACCTGCTGTTCCTGGAGAAGCAGCTGGTCGACCTGCAGACTTTCATCGCCAAGCTCCCCGTGCTGGACGCGGCCGAGACGTGGACGCTGGACCAGTCGACCGACTGCTGGCGGACCGAGCCGGTCAAGACGACCCGGACCAAGAAGGTGCCCCGCAACCACGTCAAGGCCGAGGCCACCGACAAGCACCCGGCCCAGGTCGAGGTGTACCACGAGGACATCGTGGTCGGTTACTGGACCAAGGTCACCTTCTCCGGCGCGGTCCCGCAGAAGCGGATCAACGAGCTGCTGGAGCGGGTCGGCAGGCTGCAGAACGCGGTGAAGTTCGCCCGGGAGGAGGCCAACGGCACCGAGGTCGCCTACCAGCGCGTCGGCGAGAAGGTGTTCGGCTACCTGTTCGGGTAAGATCCAAAGACTCCCCGTGGGAGCGCGGGGACGCGCGCGAGCGCGAAAGCTGAAACTGAAACGTCAGACTGACACGCGGTGACAGTGGGGGTTCGACTCCCTCTCCCGGCATCCACCTGCCGGGATGGCCCAACCGGTAGAGGCAGCCGCTGAAACTCAGACTCTCGCTCCAGATTCAGCATTCGCCGCCGAGCGCCGGATCGACCGGGAGCGGGCGAAGATGGTCGGGTGCGGGTTCGAATCCCGCTGGATGCTCCACGTGCATCCATAGCTTAACGGCAGAGCGCGACATCATTACGGATGACCCGCATCCCTTAAACGTGCCGGCGCCGCGACATGGCGGCACACCAGGCCCTCGGGGAATGGACAACGTCCCCGGGGGCCGCCGCGTTCGCCGGCCCGCCGGGGAGGCCGCCCGGTGGGCGGATGTCAGTCCTTCTTGCGCTGGCGGATGAGCCCCATGAACCCCGGGCTGGGTTTGAACTTGGCCGTCCAGGTCTCGGCGATCTCCAGTGGTTCCCCGGTCTGCGGGTTCCGCCCGGTCCGGGCGGCCTTGTGCACGATCTCGAAGGACCCGAAACCGGGGATCGCCACCTTCTCCTCGGCGGCCACGGCCGTCTGGATGGTCCCCAGGATCGCATCGAGAGCCGCGGCGGTCTGCCGCCGGGTGAGTCCAGCCTCGGCGGCGGCCTTGTCGATCAGCTCACGCTTGTTCATGGGGATAGTTAACGCCATGACGGTGTGGGTGAACGAGCCCCGCCCTGCCTTTCGCTGGGGCTCTGGGGGCTCCACGGCCGGGAGGGGCAGGGCTCGCCCCGCGACCGGACCCGTCAGGGAGGAGGAGGTGCGGCCTCGGGAACTGGAACGCTATCCCCGGGACCGGCCCGTACCGGCGAGTATCCGCCAGGAACCGGCCCGTAATGGCGGATCATGCCTGTCCGATGCCCTGCGGGTGCGGGTGCGGGTGCGGGTGCGGGTGCGGGTGCGGGTGCGGGTGCGGGTGCGGGTG